>JBOGIZ010000215.1:0-2210 GCA_050747805.1 Vicinamibacterales bacterium
CGCCGCTCTATGAAGCGCGGCGGCTGTCGAAGGAGTACGGCGGGCCGCGGATCTTTCTCAAGCGCGAGGATCTCACGCACACCGGGGCGCACAAGATCAACAACGCGCTCGGCCAGGCGCTGCTCGCCTGCCGGATGGGCAAGCGCCGGATCGTCGCCGAAACCGGCGCAGGGCAGCACGGCGTCGCCACGGCGACGGCGTGCGCCCTCCTCGGGCTCGACTGCCACGTCTACATGGGATCGGAAGACATGGCGCGCCAGTCGCTGAACGTATTTCGGATGCGGCTGCTCGGCGCCGAGGTGATTGAGGTGCACGCCGGATCGCGGACGCTGAAAGACGCGATCAACGAGGCGATGCGCGACTGGGTCACCAATGTCGCGAACACGTATTACCTGCTCGGCTCCGTCCTGGGTCCGCATCCGTACCCGCTGATGGTCCGCGAATTTCAGTCGGTGATCGGGCGCGAGGCGCGCGAGCAGTGTCTCGATCAGCTCGGCCGCCTTCCCGACGTCATTGTGGCGAGTGTCGGCGGAGGCAGCAACGCGATGGGCATGTTCGACGCGTTCGTGGACGACCCGGGCACGCGTCTTGTGGGCGTCGAAGCCGGCGGACTCGGCATCCAACCTGGCAGGCACGCGGCCCGCTTCGCGGGCGGGAGTCCCGGCGTGCTCCAGGGCACGCGCAGCTACGTGCTCCAGGACGCGAACGGCAACGTCGAACTGACGCACTCCATCTCCGCAGGGCTCGATTACGCCTCGGTCGGGCCCGAGCACGCGTGGCTGCGCGATCGCGGGCGCGCCGAGTACACGTGGGTGGAGGACGGGGCCGCGCTCGACGCGTTCCAGCGCCTCGGGCGCGAAGAAGGCATCCTGCCGGCGCTCGAATCGGCGCACGCGATCGCGCATGCGTGCCGGCTGGCGCCGGCGCTCGCGCCCGACGCGATCGTGCTCGTGAACCTGTCCGGGCGCGGCGATAAGGACGTTCTGAGCGTCCAGCGGGCGCTCGAAGGTGCCCGCTAATGTCACGTATCGCGGCGACGTTTGAGACGCTGAAGACACGCGGGGAGGTCGGCCTCGTCGCCTACGTGACCGCAGGGGATCCCGATCTTGACCGCACGTCGGGCATCCTCGAATCGCTCGACCGCAGCGGCGCGGATCTCATCGAGGTCGGCGTGCCGTTTTCGGATCCGCTCGCCGACGGGCCGGTGATTCAGCGCGCGGCGGAACGCGCGCTCGCCAGCGGGACAACCCTGCGGGGAACGTTGGAGATGATTCGCCGGACGAGGCCTCGCCTGACGGCGCCGCTCATCCTCTTTACCTATGCGAATCCCGTACTGCGCATGGGAGAGCAGGCCTTCGCGCGCGCGGCCGCGGACGCCGGCATAGACGGCGTGCTGATGCTGGACCTCCCGGTCGAAGAGGCCGCCGGCTTTCGGACGACGCTGCTTGACGCGTCGCTCGATCCGATTTTTCTGGTCAGTCCGACGACGACCGACGAACGGATCCGCAAATCGGCGTCGCTTGGGCGTGGATTTCTGTATGTCATCTCGCGCCTGGGCGTGACGGGCGCGCGCGATCGCGTCGCCGCGGACGCCGAGCCGCTCGTGCGGCGCATTCGCGCGCAGTCGGATCTGCCGCTCGCGCTCGGATTCGGCATCGCGCGTCCGGAACACGTCGCCGAAGTCGGCCGCTGGGCCGACGCGGCCGTCGTGGGGAGCGCGCTGGTGAATGTGATTGGGGAGCATGGACCGAACGGTGACGTCGCGGCGCGTGCCGGCGAGTACGTGCGATGGCTGAAGGGGCGCGCGTGAGAGCTGATGTGGAGGATCTGCGCCGCCGCATCGATATGCTCGACGAGCACATCGTGCGGCTGCTGAATGCGCGGGCGGCCTGCGCGCTCGAAATCGGACGCCTGAAGCGCGAGCAGCAGATTCCGATTTATCAGCCAGAGCGCGAAGCCCAGGTGCTGGCCAACGTCCTGTCGCGAAATACCGGCCCGCTCGACGATCAGGCGATCAAACGCCTGTTCGAGCGGATCATCGATGAGGCACGGCACCTCGAGCGCATCGCCGACGAAAAGCACGCTGAGGCGCGGGAACCACACGTGAGCGAGTGAGGCAACTATGGTAGTCGTCATGAGAGAACGCGCGAGCGACGAGCAAGTGCAGAGCGTCATCGCGAAACTGGTCGACATGGGATTCGACGTCCACC
>JBOGIZ010000216.1:0-2598 GCA_050747805.1 Vicinamibacterales bacterium
GCTGATCCGCTTCGCGGCTCCGGCCGATCAGGAGTCGCCGATCGATGCGCGGCCGATGGAGATCGTCGGCATTGCGCCGCCGATCCGCGACGACTTGTTCGATCGCGACGCGGCTCCGACGATCTACGTGCCGTCGGGTACGAATTACCGCGCGATGATGAATATGCATGTGCGCGTCGCGCAGCCCGGCGCGGAGGCCGCGGTCCTCGACGCCATCCGCCGCCGCCTCCGCGAGGCCGACCCCGGCCTTCCCGTCACCGAGGCCACGACGATGCAGGCGTTTCACGACGGGAGCATGGAATTGTGGGCCGTGAGCGCGGGCGGACGTATGTTCGTCCTGTTCGGCATCCTGGCCCTGCTGCTCGCGATCGTAGGACTCTACGGCGTGAAATCGTACCTCGTGGCACAGCGCACGCGTGAGATTGGCATCCGCATGGCGCTCGGCGCCGATCGCGGAGCGATCATGCGGATGGTGATGAGAGACGGCGCGGCGCTCACCGCCGCCGGGATCGCGGTGGGTCTGCCGCTGGCCGCGTTGCTCGGCCGCGCGTTGGCCAGCCTGCTGTACGACGTGCGTCCGCTGGATTCGCTTGTCTTTGGCGCCGCATCACTGCTGCTCGGCGCAGCAGCCATGGCCGCGACCTATGTGCCCGCACGGCGCGCGACGCGCATCACGCCGATCACGGCGCTTCGAACGTAGGCTCGTCGCCGCGACCAAGCTCATCGCGAGCGCGTTGTTCGGCTCGCTTACACGTAGGGTTTATCGTCGACGTCCATCATATTGAGCCGGACGAGATATTGAGCCGGACGAGCAAGTCATACGCGACGCTCGGGCTCCTGCCGTGTCAGGCCGTCACCCCGGCGGTCGCATGGGTGCTGACCGCTTTGAGTGTTTCCAGGAATTCCTCACCTGGCAGTTCGGCGCCGCGCCGGAACTCGGCTCGCGCGACCAGGTCGTTCATCGAGATCACGCCAACCAGCCGGTTCTGCTCGTCGACGACGGGCAGACGGCGAACGCGCCGATCCCTCAGCGCGGTCAATACGCTGCGCACGTCATCCGTTTGAGCGCACGCACGGACGTGCCGTGACATCGCGTCACGAACCTGGATGGTAGCCGGGTCTGCGGCGCGCGTTGAGGCAGCGATGCAGATGTCTCTGTCGGTAATGACTCCGATCACCCGCTTCTGGTCGTTCACGACGGGCACAATTCCACAGTCGCCATCCCACATCAATTTTGCCGCGGTCGCCAGGTCCGTGTTCTCGTCACACGACTTCACATTCGAGGTCATGATGTCCTTGACGGTCATACCATTCACTCCTTCTTTTCTTTTGGATTGTTTGGTGATCGCGGCTCCCGCATGCAGCGCGACAAGGGAACGCAGGATCGAGGAGCCGTGATCTGAGTCCCATGCAGCAATTCCTGCACCACGATTGGGAAATGAGTCTCACCTGATTCCAGCGTTGATGCCGGACCCTCTCCGCGGCTCATCGTCGGTGCGTGCAATGGGAACCGCAACAGAACCCTACTCAGCCTATGTCGATTGTGCGCGGTCGTCGATTTGCTCTGCTCAGGTTTGAGTCGGAAGTGTCGCCGAACATCTCAGGAGTGACGGCCGAATCAGCGGCTGAGTGGCAGCGGTCTTGTATTCAGTCCACAGTGGAGGTGGAGCGTGCACCGTTCCGGAACGCTGAAGCTCATCGGGCTGGTCGTGGGCGCTTATGGCCTTTACGTCGCGTTGTTGCTGCCAGGGTTCTTCGTCGGGCCGCCGGCGCCGCTGTTGACGGCCTGCCTGCTCGTCGAGGTCATCACGGCGTTTGTCGCGGCGGTCTGTTTGTGGCGCGGAGCGAGCTGGGCGCCGATCGCCACGATCGTCTTCGGCGCCGCAGTCGCCGCCGTCCAGCTCGTGGAGGCCGCGTTGATCGGAATCATTGCGCTCGATCGCGCCATCCTGGTCGGCGTCGTCGCGGTGATCGTCGCCTTGGCGATCGCCGCGTACGCATCGGGCGGACGCGGATTCGCGGCTCGCAGCCAGGCATAGCGAATACCGCCGCGCGCAGATTCGTTCCACGCGTCTCGCTTTGCGCGCGACATCTCTCACTCAGCGCGGATGGTTCTTGAAAAAGGCGACGATCGCCGACGCCGCAAAGGCCGGCACTTCGTGTCCGCCGGGATGCGTCACAACCCGCACGGGTGTGCGCGTGGTCGACGCAGCCCGATCTCCAGCGGGCAGGTCAACTCGGAGAGGCCCCGCACCCCGTCCTCCGCATCCCGATGGTCTTTTCGCTTCTGAAGTAGGGCCGCGTCATGATGCCAGCGCCGCGTCAGGAATCGACGGTCTCGCGTAGAATTGCGCGGTGCGGCGTTGGTTCGCCTACATCTCGTTTGCAATCGGCTGCGCGGTCGCCATCTGGGTTCCCGTGTACAACCGCGTCGACCCGACTCTCGCGGGCATCCCTTTCTTCTATTGGTTCCAGATCGCGTGGGTTGTGGTCGTGGCGGCGGCGACTGCACTCGCCTATCGCCTCGGAGTCTGACCCGTGGACTGGATCGCGACGACAGTCTTCGTCCTGCTGTTCGCGCTGGTCACGGTGCTGGGC
>JBOGIZ010000217.1:0-6945 GCA_050747805.1 Vicinamibacterales bacterium
TGTGTTCATAAGGATGCCTTACTGGATCCACGTTTCTAATGCGGGCCCTTCCAGATCGGGGGCCATCTTACACTTGCCGTCGCGCGCCGGATGGAATTGCGTGGTGGTGCTCTTCGCATCTGATATCACGCTGAGGGCGGGGATGTGGCTCTCGGTGGGCCTGTGGAATACAGTCTGGTTGGCGTGGGTGAACCCAAATTCATCGAAGGCCGCCGATCGTTCGCGGCTTTTCGTGTTTCCGCGGGCGATTTCATCCGATAATCGGCGCGTGACGGACGGCCCATCCAGCGATCCAGACCTGCCCACGAGGACATCTGGCGAGGCCGCGGCGGCGGCGCCAGCGCCGGCCGCGTTGAGCCGCTGGGGACCTTTCCAGCTCCTCACGTGCGTTGGGCGTGGCTCGTTTGGCGAGGTGTATCGCGCGTTCGATCCGACACTCCAGCGCCATGTAGCGCTGAAGCTGCTGCTCCCCGGCGGACTCGACGAGGAGAAGGAGCTCAATTCGCTCCTCCGCGAGGCCAGAGCGATCGCGCGGGTGCGTCACCCGAACGTCGTGCCGGTGTACGGCATCGACCGCCACGAGGGTCGGCTCGGATTCTGGAGCGACTTCGTCCAGGGCAAGACGCTCAGCGAACTGCTCGCCACGCACGGATCGATGAGTCCGCGCGAAGCGGCGCTCATCGCCATTGACGTCTGCCGCGCCGCAAGCGCTGTCCACGCCGCCGGATTCCTGCACCGCGACATCAAGACCGGCAACGTCATGCGGGAAGAGGGCGGCCGGATTCTGTTGATGGATTTCGGGCTCACGCACGCGCGCGGAACCGACGAAGATTCCAGTGGCACGCCGGCGTACATGGCGCCGGAGCTGCTGCGGGGACAGCCGGCATCCGTCACGAGCGACATCTACGCCATCGGCGTCATGCTCTTCCATCTGCTGACCACCGAGTACCCGATCGAAGGATCGGAGGTCGCGCACCTTCGAGCGGCGCACGCCTCCGGCAGGCGCCAGACACTGCTCGATGTCAGGCCCGATCTGCCCGAGCCGATCGCGCGCGTCGTCGAGACGGCGATCAGCCCGGCGCCAGATCAGCGGTTCTCGAGCACCGGTCAGATGATCGCCGCGCTGTCCCAGGCGATTGGCCTGCACCCGCAGGCGCCGATCGAACCGGTCCGGACGCCGCGCGGCCGCCGAGCCTGGGTCTTCGCCTCCGCGGTCGCCGCCGCCTGCGTGGCCGCGCTGATCGTGATCCTCGCGATGAGAGGACGCTCCGGTCCGTCGCGCGCGGCCGCCGCCGCGCCGGTCGCCGCGCAGGAGCAGGACTACCGCCGGGCGCACGACTTGATCGAGCACTACTATCGTCCGCACGCGCTCGAGACGGCGATTCCGCTGCTCGAAAGGAGCGTGACCGTCGATCCCACGTTTGCTCCCGGGTTCGCCGACCTGGGACGCGCGAACTTCCTGCAGTTCGCCCAGCTGCGCGACACGCACTACATCGAGCCGGCGCGCGACGCGTCGCTACGCGCGCTCGCGCTCGCGCCCGATCTGGCATCGGCGCACGTCACGCTCGGGTATCTTTATGCCTACACCGATCAGAACGATCTCGCGAGCCGGGAGATCGAGGCCGCGCTCAAGCTCGATGCGTTCGACGCCGCGGCGTACGGCGCACGAGCGGAATTGCAGACGCGCCAGGGGCGTCCGGGTGACGTGGAAGCGACGCTGCAGAAAGCCGTCAGTCTCGCACCCGACGACTGGATGCTGAACATGCAGCTGGGGACCGCCAAGAAAAAATGACGGCGCGGTCCCGGAAACGCGTATTCAACTCCGTCGAATCCCACGAGCAGCATAGGGATTGGTCGCTGGAGAAGGCCAAAGCCCTCGGCCTGACGGCCAGACGGAAGAAGATCCCGCCGGCAGCCGACCTTCGCGAGCGCTGGTGGAACATCGGCGATCAGGAGGGCACCGGCTCCTGCGTCGGCTGGGCGTTTGCCGATTCGCTGTTGCGCTACCACTTTGTCAAATCCGGAAAACTCGAGAAGGCCGAACACATGTCCGTTCGGTACATCTGGATGGCCGCAAAGGAAACCGACCAGGTCCGCACGTACCCCACCACATTCATCGACGACGCCGGCACCAGTGCGAAAGCGGCGTTGAGGGTCGCCACCAAGTACGGCGCGTTGAAGCGAGTCACGTTTCCCTTCGACGGGCAGTTGGTCAAGCTGCGGGAAAGCAATTTCCTCAAAGTGGCCGCACGGTACAAAGTGAAGGCCTACTTCAATCTTTGTCAGAAGGAGGCGGGCAAGCTCGATCGCTTCAAGGAATTGCTGGCGTTCCACGGGCCGATCCTCACCCGGCTCAAATGTGATTCCAGCTGGAACAACATCAAACGCAACGGGCTGCTCCAGAGGTACGACAAGAAGAGCGCCCGCGGCGGTCACGCCGTCTCGCTCGTTGGTTACACCCCCACGCATTTCATCATCCGGAACAGTTGGGGCACGGGCTGGGGCCACAAGGGATTTGCGTATGCCAGCTACGAGTACGCGGCGGACGCCTTCCATGAGGCCTACGGCATCGTGATCTGACGGGCGCGTCGATAACAGTTGCGATCGACGCCAACATCGCGGCGGGGACGGCGGCCGGGCGGGCGGAGCTGCCGGGCGGACGGACGGCCCGCCAATTGATAGAGTGGGCGGGTATGAGTGACGCCAGCGAAGACGATTTCGCCGCGCTCTTCGAAGCCTCGCTGCAATCGAAGCGCATCGAAGAGGGCCAGACGATCGAGGGGACGGTCGTCGTGGTCGGCCGTGAGGTGGCGTTCATTGACGTCGGCGGCAAAGGGGAAGCGACCATGGACGTCGCCGAACTGAAGGACGAAGACGGCGACGTCGAGGTCGCGGTCGGCGAGCGCATCCAAGCCGTCGTGGTCTCGACGGCCGGTGGATTGATCCTCTCGCGCCGTCTGGCGCGCGGTGCCGCCAGCGCGCGCCAGCTCGAAGACGCCTACCGCGCCGGACTTCCGGTCGAAGGGAAGGTCGAGCGCGAGGTGAAGGGCGGCTACGAAGTGCGCATCGGCCACACACGCGGCTTCTGCCCGTTCTCCCAAATCGACATCGTCCGCACCGAGGCGCCGGCGCACACCGGCCGCGTCTATCAGTTCCGCATCATCGAGTACAAAGACGGCGGCAGGAATCTCGTGCTGTCCAGGCGAGCGCTGCTCGAGGAGGCGAAGAAAGCCGAGGCCGCGCAGGTCCGCAGGACGATCGTGCCGGGCGCGATCGTCACCGGACGCGTCGTCTCGGTGCGCGAGTTCGGCGCGTTCGTCGAGCTCGGCGGCGGCGTGCAGGGTCTGCTGCACGTCTCGGAAATGGGCTGGTCGCGCGTGGTGGATCCGTCGAACGTCCTCAACCCGGGCGAGGAAATCACCGTCAAGGTTCTCGCAGTGGACGATGGCCGCCAGAAGATTTCGCTGGGCTTGAAGCAGCTCAGCGACGATCCGTGGTCGCGCGTGCCGGGCACGTATGAAGTCGGCCAGATACGGACCGGCCGCGTCATGCGCATCACGGACTTCGGCGCGTTCGTGGAGTTCGAGCCTGGCGTCGAAGCGCTCGCCCACGCGTCGACGTTTCCGGCGTCCGGCCGCCGCGAAGCGTGGTCGGCCACGGTGGCACCCGGCACAATGGCGCTGTTCGAGATCGTCAGCATCGAGCTCGCGAGAAAACGGATAGGCGTGGCGCCCGTGCCCGAAGGGTCCGCACGCGCCCGCGCACATGAGGCGGCCGCGGCTGGCGAAGACCGCGCGCCTCGGCCAGAGACGACATCCGAGCCGGGACAGGGATTCGGATCGCTGGCAGACAAACTCCGCGGCGCGCTCGGCCCGAAGGAGAACTAAGAGGTGGTCGGGTTGTCTCTCAGCTGCGATCTAATCGGCCGCTAACCGCCATTAGGAATTTGCAGCCTTCAGGAGCGCCCGGCTAGACATCGGTTTCGTGCCGTCGGGCGAGCCGGTTGAAGCCCCAGAGGACCAGCACGCCCGATGTGGCGATGATCGCCGCCGCCGGATACGGCCGCCGCACCTCGGACCAGGTGTCCCATACGTCGCGCGCGAACAGGCCATTCATTTCGCCCACCTGACGACTCTGGGCGGCGTCGTAGCCCGGTATCAGTTCCTCGAGCGTCGGCTCAGTCCGTCGCCATTCCGTCCACGCCATCCGTCCGGCGACGAAGAGACTGATGATGAGGACGATACGGCCGGTGACGCGGAGCTGCCGCGCGATCCGGCGCGGGTCGGGGGGCGGAATAAGCGGAGGACGGGCGGCCACGTCCGATCGTAGCGCAGCCCTTATTCAGAAGGTGATGTTGAATACGCCGATCCGCAGACATGAACGCAAACAGCAAGCCACATCTGTCGCGCAATGAGAGAGCGGTGTTCAATGTCAGTTCGCGCGCAGTGGCCCGCCAGAGCGCCGGGTCACAGGCGCCTTTGCGGCCCAGACAAACATGATCAGGAACGCCAGATCGATCCACGCCCACGGGATCCACATCGTCGGCACGCCTTGGGTCAGTTCGTACCAGAACACGAGGCCCGAGTAGGAGACCTTTAGTGCAATGCCGTAGCCGATGAGATCGCGGTGCGCGGCCGGATCGCGGGCTATTCGGAAGAACATGAACCCGAAGATGATCAGGAGCACGGCCGGAAACTGTATGTAGCCTGGGTGGTTCGGCGGCGTGACGTCGAAGGCGCGGAAGAGCCACGCGTGGAACAGCAGGAACGCCGCGCCCAGAACGCTGTCGTACGCTCCAGCGAGATAAAAGAGCCATGTGCGCCAATCACGTGTCATGACTGTGCCCTCCTTTAGCGGATAACGAGTGTCGGCGCGCGGCCAGGCCGCGTTCGTGAAACTGCCTGCGACGGTCTCGTGTGGCTTGCTCGCTGTATAGCTGGCCGCCAAGGTTCCGCAGGCCTGATTCAAGCTGCGCGACTGTCATGCCCGACGGCCGGAAATTCACATCGAAGAGCGTACAGCGCTCCCACGCGTCTTCGTAAATGAGGCGCCCTTCGCGGGCCAGCCGATCGTAAAGCGGCGTTCCCGGGAATGCCGTCTGAACCGTGACTTGCACCTCGTACATGCCGCTTTCACGAATGAAACGGAGAATCTCGTCAAACGACTCCGGACCGGTGCCATCGAGTCCCAGGACGAAGCAGCCGTTCACGGTGATGCCGAACGACTGGATGCGTTCGATGGCTGCAAGATAGCGGTCTACTTGCCGCGCCTTCCAGTTGGACCTGAGTTCCAGCCCATTCATCGCTGCACGGTTCGGCGTTTCAAAGCCGATCAGCACCTGGGCGCAACCGCTGTCGCACATCATCGACAGCAGGGCCGGGTCATCGGCCACCGACACATCCGTCTCGGTGAACCACCGAACATGTTGATCGAGCATCGCTCTCGCAAGATTACGCCCGTGGTTTTTGTTCGCGAACGTGTTGTCATCGGCGAACTCGATGAACGGCCTTGGCCACAGACTCTTGATGCGCTGAATCTCGCTGATGACAGCGGCGACTGGCTTCACCTTGAAGCCCGGAGCGACGCGGATGGACGCTGCGCAGAATTCACAGTCGAAGGGACAGCCTCGCTGCGTCTGTACGGTCAGACGATTGTATTTGTCGATGTCGAGAAGCTCATAGCGCGGAAGCGGCGCTTTCGCGAGGTCGAAGGGAACGCGGCGCCCATCGTACACGGGCCGAACGTGGCTTCGCATCAAGTCGCCCACGACCTGTGGCCAGACCGACTCACCTTCGCCGACGACGATCGCGTCAGCATGGTCAGCTGCCTCGTTCGGTAGCGCCGTCACGTGCGTGCCCCCGAGGATGACGGTCGTTCCCGCGGCACGATATCGATCCGCCAGCCGGTAGGCATCCTTGATCTGCGCAGTGAAACTGGAAATCGCGACACAGTCGAATTCACGCGGCAGCCAAGGTGCGGGCAGCACCTCCGGGACGTCGACATATTCGAGGTCAATCTCATCAGGCGTCATCCCCGCCAGCGTCAGCAGGCCGAGGCTGGGCAGCGATGCGATCACTTCGCTGCGCTCGACGAATCCCGGCAGCGTCAAGCCGATCGCCGTCAGTTCCGGATCGCAGGCCCGGAGACCGCTCAGCGCCAGCAGGCCCAGCTTCATTGCAGAAGCCAGCCTGCCAGCAAACCGACGACCCCCCCGAGCACACTAACTACCGGGATCGGGAAGAGGTGTCTGAAGCTCGCCTTCCATGCCGTGAGAAAGCAGCATGCGGGCATCGACAGCGCTCCAACAACGAATCCGGCGGACGCCAGGCGCGCGTACGCCGGAGACACCGGATAGTCGTGCAGGCTCACGGCATACAGAACGTTGAGGATTCCCAGACCGAAAAACGAAATGTGTCCGAGACGCAGCATCCGGCGGCGAAACGAACCGTAGCCTCCCATCCACTGGTCGTCGTGGAAGAAGAGTCCGATCGCAGACCCGGACAACACCCCGGCGACCATGCTTGCCCAGCCGACCCATAGGTTGATTGGAATGGAGTGGTTCACGGCATTACGCCCGCGAGCGAGCGATTTTACCTCAAGCGTGCTGTCCCCGCTGATGCACCGCGTCCCGCGGTTTGGTTGCGTCGATGATCTCCAGCTTCCGCTCCGTCGCGTATGATGGAGCATCGGCATCGGACGTCACATGACGACGCGAGGATTGATCGTTGTTGCACTGCTGTCCGCAATGGCGGCGAGCGCGTGCGGATCGTCGGCGCCGTCCGCACCGGCTCCGGTGTTTCAGTCCTCGGCACCCGTCCCCGACGCGTTTAATATCGCGGGAAACTGGTCCGGCACAGTCCAGTCGAGCAATCTGCCAACACGGACCATCACCATGACGATTGTGCAGACGTCGTCCTGCGTCGACGGTGCGTGGAAAGATTCGGC
>JBOGIZ010000218.1:0-5559 GCA_050747805.1 Vicinamibacterales bacterium
GATGCGTGAGGCCGGTGCCCGACACGAGGCAGCGCGCCGGCTCATCGGGATGGTCGATCGCCGGCAGCAAGCGCCAGGGCGACTGGCCGAGATAGACGGCGTCGTAGGCGACGACCTCGCCGGAGACCTTCTCTCCAACCAGTTCGGCGAGCGGGGTTCCGGCCGCGGCCGCCTCCTGCGCGAGATGGAAAACCGACGTGACGCCGGCGAGCAGACGCACGTGCGGTTCGTCGACGAGGCCGACGCGCCGGGAACCGCTATCGTGCACTTGAACGACGCGGGTCATTCTTTCCGCTCGCCGCGTCCCGGTCCCGTCCGGGCTCGGGGCCGGGAGGCTTTCCGCAGCGGTTCGACGACCGCGGCAAAGTCTTTGTCGCCCCAGCCCTCCGCGATCGCGGCATCGAATCGTTCACGAGCGGCGGCCGCGGTCCTGAGCGACACGCCGGCTCTGTCGGCTTCCGCCATCGCGTAGGCGACGTCCTTGCGCATCAAGGCGAGCGCGAAGTTCACGCTGTAGTCGCGGCCGTTCATCCGGGGTGCGACGGCCTTGCACAGCGGACTGCCGGGTGCGCCGTCCATCAGCATCGCCAACGCGCGCGCCACGTCGAGGCCGCTCAGTTCGATCATCGCGATCGCCTCGGCCAGCGCGACCGACTGCACGGCACACATGAAGTTGTTGATCAGCTTCAGCGTTGCGCCGCTTCCTGTGGGGCCGAGGTGCAGCGCGTCGCGGCCCATCGCGTCGAATGCCTTGCGCGCGCGATCGAACGCCCGCGCGTCGCCGCCGACGAGGAACAACAGCTGTCCGCTGGCCGCCTGTGTCTTGCTGCCCGTGACGGGCGCGTCCAGGAGATCGCAGCCGCCCTTCGCGGCGGCGGCGGCAAGCTCCTCGATCCACCTGGGCGACAGCGTGCTCGACTCGATCAGGATCGTTCCCGGTTTCGCGCCCGCGAGCGCTCCCTCGTCGCCGAGCCAGATCGCGCGCGACGCCTCGTCGTCGGCCACCATCGAGATGACGACTGCCGCGGACGCGGCCGCGTCCTGCGGCGAGGTGGCGAGCCGCGCGCCTTTCGCGACGAGCGCGCTGGCGCGTTCGCGGCGGCGGTTCCACAGCGAGATGCTCCAGCCCGCGTCGATCAGACGCGAGGCCATCCCGCTGCCCATGACGCCCAGTCCAAGAAACGCGGCGGAATCCATCCGAATGATGGTATTACCGTTAAGGCTTTTCTCATACTTATGCGATGGCGTGTGGCGATCCTCGTATGCGCCGCGATAGCGATCAGCTACCTCGATCGGCAGTCGCTGCCCGTCGCGATCAATGCGATCCAGCACGACATTCCACTCACCAACACGCAATTCGGCGACCTGACGTCGATCTTTCTGCTCTCGTACGCCCTGATGTACGCGGGCGGCGGCGCGCTCGTCGATCGGATGGGAACCAGGCGCGGGTTTCTCGCGATCATGATCTTCTGGTCGATTGCGTGCGCGAGCCACAGTCTCGCTGCCGGATTCGGGATGCTCGCACTGAGCCGGTTCCTGCTCGGCGCCGGAGAAGGCGGCGGATTTCCAGCCGCGACGAAAGTCATCGCCGAATGGTTCCCGGTCGCCGACCGATCGACCGCGATGGGCAT
Source organism: Vicinamibacterales bacterium (assembly GCA_050747805.1). Lineage (GTDB taxonomy): Bacteria > Acidobacteriota > Vicinamibacteria > Vicinamibacterales > 2-12-FULL-66-21 > JAICSD01. The sequence continues at coordinate 1,632 of JBOGIZ010000218.1, forward strand.
CGTCAATGCGGGGACGGCGATCGGCGCGGTGGCCGCGGCGCCGGCCATCGCGTTGATCCTTCTCCACGGGAGCTGGCGGTGGGTGTTCGTCGCGTGCGGCGCCGCCGGACTCGCGTGGTCTGCATGGTGGGCAATCGCCTATCACCCGCCGGCGCCCGAGGCGCTGGTCGTCGCCGAATCTGCGCAGGCGCTGCGCTGGCCGCAGCTGCTCGCGTTTCGTCAGGTATGGGGTCTGGTCGCCGCAAAGTTCCTGACCGACGCGGCGTGGTTCTTCTATATCTCATGGCTGCCGAAGTATCTCTACGACGCGCGGCATTTCGACGTGAAGCAGATCGGCGCCTACGCCTGGGTTCCGTATGCGGCATCCGGCGTGGGATGCCTGCTCGGCGGATGGTTTTCGAGCGCGCTGCTGCGGCGTGGACGGTCGATCGACCTGTCGAGGAAGCTCGCGCTCGGACTGAGTGCGGCGATGATGCCGGCGATCGTGTTCGTCACGCGCGTACGCGTCGACTGGGCACTCGCGATCTTCAGTCTCGCGTTCTTCGGCCAGCAGTCGTGGTCGACGCTCGTGATGATCGTCCCAACGGATCTGTTCGAGCGTCGTGTGGTCGCGTCGGTCGCCGGACTGGTAGGATTTGGCGGCGCGATGGGCGGCCTGCTCATGAATCTGCTGGCCGGGCGGCTGCTCGACGCCGGCTTCGGCTACGGAACTGTGTTCAACATCGTCGGCACGCTGCACGTGATCGCATTCGCCGTCATCCTGATCGCCATTCCGCGTATTGAGCCAATCGAGACATCATGAAAATTACCGAGATCCGCACCCGTGTCGTCGAATGGCACGGCCCCACCGTTCCGCCGCAGCCTCATTTCTGCACGAACCCGATGGACGTCCTGCAGCTTGGCGACGACGCCATGGCGGGATTTCGTTTCCACGGATGGCTCATCGTGGAAGTGTTCACCGACGCCGGGCACGTGGGGATTGGCGAGGCCGCGCTGTCGCCGCGCCTCACGAAGGCCTGCATCGATCTCTATCTCGCGCCGCTGCTCGTCCACGCCGATCCCTTCGACGTCGAATTTCTCTGGCAGTTGATGTACCGGCGGACGGTGGCGTTTGGGCGCAAAGGCGTCGGGATGACCGCGATCAGCGCGGTCGACATCGCGTTGTGGGACATCCTCGGAAAAGCCACCGGCCAGCCCGTGTTTCGTCTGCTGGGCGGCCGGACGAAGCGCGAGATTCCGGTCTACGCCAGCCGTCTGTACAGTCAGCCGCTCGACGACCTCGCGGCGGAAGCGCAGAAGTACAAGGACGAGGGATATCGCGCGATGAAGATGCGCTTCGGCTGGGGACCCGCAGACGGCGCGGCGGGGATGCACAAAAACCTCGATCTGCTCCGAACGATTCGCCGCGTCGTCGGCGACGGCATCGACCTCATGGCCGATGCGTACATGGGGTGGAATCTCGATTATTCGCGGCGCATGCTTCCACTGCTCGAGCCATTCAATCTGCGGTGGCTGGAAGAGCCGGTCATTCCAGACGACCTGCACGGCTACGTTGAATTGAAGAAACTCGGGCGAATCCCGATCGCCGGCGGCGAGCACGCCTTTACGCAATACGAGTGTCGCGATCTGCTCGAAGCCCGCGCGATCGACTACTTGCAGTTCGACACCAATCGCGTCGGCGGCATCACGCAGGCTCGCAAGATCGCGGCGCTCGCCGAGTCATTTTCGGTGCCCGTCGTGCCGCACGCGGGTCAGCTGCACAACTATCACGTCGTCATGGCGTCTTTGAATTCGCCGATGGCCGAATACTTTCCACCGGTGGACGTCGAAGTGGGGAACGAGCTCTTCTGGTACCTCTTCAATGGCGAGCCCGTCGCCGCGAACGGCTCCATCAATCTGCGCGATGATGTGCCCGGACTCGGGCTGACGATCAACGAGGCGGCGCTGTCGCGGTTTGCCGTGATCGAGTAGCACTCAGAGGCGTCCAAACGGCCCATTCGGTCGATCCAACAGTCATGCGACAGGAAGACAAATCTCTTCCAATCACATGCCTTCGCGTACGCTTCGGACGACCTCAACTGACGCCAGAAGAGTAATTTCGCGCGAACACATGGCACGCCCTTCGCGTGCAGGGCGGTGCACCCGTTTTATCCCGGAGTTTACTTTGGACACCACTGCCCTGGGCGGCGGCGCCGTCAAACCGCGCGATCCGCGTTCGTGGTTCGCTCGGCTGTTTCGGCTCGCCCCGACGTCCGCGAAGCGCGGCGGCGACGCCGCGACGGATCCACTCGAGGCCTTTTCCCGCGAGTTGGCTGCCAGTGCATCCAGCGCATCCGGTCCGCCTCGCGCCGCTGCACAACGACCGCGGCGGACGCCCTCCCGCGGCTGGTTGATCGTCCTGGGAATCGCGCTCGCGATATCGAGCATCGCGGCCGTGGGCCTGCGGCTATCAGCCGCACCGGCGGCGTCCGAGACCGGCACCGTCGCCGTCGATACGCTGCCCGCGGGCGTCATGGTCGACATTGACGGGCGGGCGCAAGGCCGGACGCCCGTCGTGCTGTCTCTGGCGCCAGGCTCTCACGTGATGATGCTGATCAACGACCGTGAACAGCGGACCGTTCCCTTCACCGTCGTCGCAGGCCAGCGGTCGTCCGAGCACTTCGAGTTCGCGGCGAAGGCGTTGACGCCGACGGTCGGGATGCTGTCGGTCACGGCCGACGTCCCGAGCCGCGTCAGCGTCGACGGGCACGCGCTCGGATCGGCACCGGCTGTTGTTCCCAATCTCGCCCCTGGCGATCACGTGGTGTCGGTCACATCCGACACGGGAACGGTCACGCGGAAAGTCGCCGTCTCGCCGGGCGCAATGGCCTCGGCCGCGTTCTCGTTCGCCGCCTCGCGCGCGCCCGGCCCTGCGGCCGGTTGGATGTCGTTTACCGCTCCGTTCGACATGCAGGTATTCGAGGGCAAGGATCTCATCGGCAGCAGCGGCGGGAAGGTCATGGTCGCGGCCGGCCGTCACGACGTTCGTCTCGTCAATGAGGCGCTCGAGTACAGCGAGACCCGGAGCGTGGAGGTGACGGCGGGCAAACTTGCGGCGATCCAAATCGATCCGCCGCACACGACGCTCAACGTCAACGCGCGGCCGTGGGCTGACGTCTCGATTGACGGCACCGAGATCGGCCAGACACCGATTGCCAACGTGTCGATCGCGATCGGCACGCACGTGGTGGTGTTTCGTCATCCGCAGCTCGGCGAACAGCGTCGCACGATCACCGTCACGGAAAAGGGACCGAACCGGGTCTCCGCGGATCTGACCAGTAAGTAACTCGAGGCACCCGATGATCCTGCCGATCGCCCTCACCGCCATGCTCGCAATGGGGAGCGTCGCTCCTCCTGGCGCCGACACCCTCAGCGCTGCCAAGGATTTGTATGCGTCGGCGGCGTACGACGATGCGCTCGCGATGCTGACGCGGATGTCCTCGACGGCGCCCTCCGACGAGACGGTGCAGATCAAGGAGTATCAGTCGCTCTGTCTTTACGCGCTCGGACGAACCGCCGACGCCGAGAGTGCGGTACGCGACCTGGTCGAACGCAACCCGCTCTTCGAGCTCCAGGGCGACGACGTGTCACCGCGCGTCCAGGCGATGTTCGTCGACGTGCGCAAGCGATTGCTTCCGGAAATCGCGAAGGAGAAATACCTGGCGGCGAAGGCGGAGCTTGAGGCGAAGCAGTACGCCGGCGCGCAATCTGATCTGGCCGAGGTACGTCAGATCATCGACGAGGCCGGCCGTCTGGGCGTCGGCGACAGCTCGCTGAACGATCTCGGGACGCTCGCGGACGGTTTCCACGAATTGGCCGGCGCGGCGATCGCGAAAGCCGCGGCTGCATCAGCGCCCGCAGCCGCCGCCCCGACGACGCCCGCAGGGCC
>JBOGIZ010000219.1:0-6281 GCA_050747805.1 Vicinamibacterales bacterium
TGTCCGGACGGCGCGTCGTCTTGCTGCACCGGCGCGGCGTCGAGCGGCGGCCGCGAAACCGGGTCGAGGTCCGGCGTCGGGCGCAACAAGCGCTCGACGCGCTCGCGACGCCGCTCGCGGCTCGGGCCTCCGAAGCAACCGCGCGCTGGTTCGCGGAGATCGAGCAAAGACACCAGGCCGCGGTGGACCGGCGACTGGCTCGTGAGGAAGCGCTCCTCGCGAATGTCAGCGCGTCTGCCGTGTTTCAGCCAGGATTGTTCGACAACGGCGCGGCCCGCGCATTCGAAGCGCGAGCGGCGGCCGAGGAATCGATCGAATCCGAACACCAGATCCGGCTTTCGGCCTTTCGGCTCTCGCGCGAGCTGCGCCTGAGGCATCGCGTGTCCGCCGTGTTGATCGTGTGGAGTTGAAGGGCATCGGCGGATCGCTGGCCTCGGTTGAACTGCTCGAGTCAGCAGCACCCGCTGTTCCGCCTCGCGACAGCGTCGGGACCGTTATTGCGGCGGCGCGGAGGCATCTGGGTCCGGCGAGCGGCGCGCGTCAGATCGCAGACCACCTCATCGTTCCCCTGTTCACAGAGCTTGGCTTTCGGGTCTCCATCATCACCGACAGCGCGGCCCTCGTCACGGGGACCGTCCTCGCCGACGGCGCGCACACCGCCATCTGCGCCGTGGGCGCGTGGGGTATCGACCTCTATCGGCTCCGCTCGAGCGTCACGCGAGCCTCGGTTCCCTCGAACGCGCGCTGGTGGGTCTGTTGCAACGGAATCGTTCTGCGAATCCTGGATGCCGCGCGCGCGTACTCGCGCCGCTCGATCGATGTCGATCTCGACGCGGTCGGCGGCGACGACCGCGGACTCTGGCTCGTCCGGCATCTGTTCAGCAACGCGTCCGCCGGCCGGCTGCCGTTGCTCGAGGCCGTCGTCGATCGGAGCGATCGGTACCGCGTTCAGGTTGGGCGCTCGCTGCAGATTGGCGTCGAGTCGGCGCTGACGCGGCTGGTCGGCGCATTCAGTGCACGACGATCCCGCGCGCAGCTGCATCTCGACGCATCGCTCGACGATGCGTTGACGATCGTCTATCGAATCCTGTTTCTCCTGTTTGCCGAGGCGCGCGGACTCGTGCCTGCGTGGCATCCGGTGTACCGCGCCAGCTACACCATCGAATCGCTCAGGCCGGCGGTCGAGGGACGACGGAGCGCGGGCGGATTGTGGGAATCGCTTCAGGCGATCACCCGCCTCGCGCACCGCGGCTGCCGCGCCGGGACACTGCGAGTCGTGCCGTTCAACGGGCGGCTGTTCGCGCCGTCCGCGGCCCCCGCTGCGGAAACCGCCGTGCTGGACGATCGCGTTGCGCGCGACGTGCTGCTGGCGATTACGACCCGGGCGGGCGCGGATCGGCGGGAGCGAATCTCTTACGCGGATCTCGGTGTCGAGCAGCTCGGCGCCGTCTACGAGCGGGTGCTCGACTACCGGCCTGAGACCGCGGCTGAAGGCGTGCAGCTCGTCGCGACGGGAAAGCGAAAATCGACCGGCACCTTCTATACGCCGCGTGCAATCACGGAATTCATGGTGCGGCGTACGCTCGCGCCGCTCGTCCGCAATCGCAGCGCCGATCAGATTCTCGCGCTGCGCATCGTCGATCCGGCGATGGGGAGTGGCGCGTTTCTGGTGGCGGCGTGCCGCTATCTGGCGGACGCATACGAGGCGGCGCTCGTGCGCGAAGGATCGGCGTCCGGCAGCGGCGTCGGAGCCGCGGAGCGAGCGCGGTTTCGCCGCGCGATCGCGCAGCGCTGCCTCTACGGAGTCGATTTGAATCCGACCGCGGTACAGCTCGCCCGCCTTTCACTCTGGCTGTGCACGCTTGCCGCCGAGCGGCCGCTGACGTTCCTCGACCATCGGCTCAGAACGGGCAACAGCCTGCTCGGCGCGAGCCACGACGATCTGCGGCGTCAGTCGCCCGGCGCGGCTGGCCGACGCGCGCCGCTGACGCTGTTCGATGAGGACGATCTGGGCGACGCGATTGCCGCGGCGGTCGGTCCGCGCGCCGCACTCGCCTCGGAAGCCGACGACACTGCGGAGATCGTGCGGCGCAAGGAGCGCATCGTCGCGGCGCTGTCGGGCGCCGAGGGACCGCTCGCGCGGAGCCGCGCGGCGGCGGACGTCTGGTGCGCGGCGTGGTTCTGGCCGCCAGACGAACAGCGGCCGCCGTCGACGGCATGGCCCGCGCTCGGCGCGGCGATGACGGACGGGGTTTCGGGGCTGCCGCCCTCTCTCGAACGGCGTTGGACAACCATGGTGACCGATATCGCCGCGCGCGAACGGTTTTTTCACTGGGAACTCGAATTTCCCGAAGTATTCTTCGACGCCGCCGGCCGGCGGCTCCCCGCCGCGGGCTTCGATGCCGTGATCGGAAATCCGCCATGGGAAACCCTTCGTGGCGACGCGGGATCGGCCGAAACGCGCGCCGCGGCGCGCGGCTCCGCGCACAGGGTTACGCGCTTCAGCCGCGAGTCCGGCTGCTTTCGGCTTCAGAGCGGCGGACACGCCAACCTCTATCACCTGTTCGTCGAGCGCATGCTGCAGCTCGTGAGACCGGGCGGCCGCATCGGCGCGCTGGCGCCCGCTGGCCTGTTGACCGACCACGGTTCGGCGGGCCTTCGACGCGAGCTGTTCAGCCGCACCAGAATCGACGCGCTGGTCACGTTCGACAACCGCGATGCGCTGTTCCCCATCCATCGTGGCATGCGCTTCGCGGCCTTGACGGCCGCCAGAGTTCCCGGGGTGGACGAGCTTCCACTTCTCTCCGGCGTTCGATCGGCAGCCGTACTGGACGACGTGTCGGATGAAGGCGCGGTGCCGTCCTCGGTGCGGCTGCCCCTCTCGCTGATCGAGCGATTCAGCCCTGTCGATCTCTCCGTTCCGGACCTCCGTACGGATGTGGATCGACGCCTGCTCGCGCTGCTGCTCGAGGCCGGCCCGGCGCTCTCGGATCCGCACGGCTGGAACGCCCGTGTCGGGCGCGAACTCAACGCCACCGACGATCGCGCTCATTTTTCGGCGGGCGGCCTGCCGGTCATCGAGGGCAAGGCCCTGGAGCCGTTTGGTGTTCACCTCGCATCGCCGGCGGCGTTCATCGAGCGGGCGACGCTCACGCGGATATTCGGCGGACGCGTGGACGCCGACCGTCCGCGCCTTGGCTACCGCGAGGTGGCGGCGGCGACGAACGCACGGACGCTGATTGCGGCGATCATTCCGGCCAACGTCGTCACCACGCACACGATCTTCTGCCTGAAACATCCGCGCGATGCCGACGTTCACGCGTTCCTGTGCGGTATCTTCAACAGCTTCGTCGCCAACTATCTGGTCCGGCTGCGCGGCGGCACGCACGTTCCGGCGTCGGTGATTCACGAACTTCCGGTCCCGTTCCTCGAGCGTGACGACGGGCGGTTTCGGGCGATCGTCTCGCTGGCGCGTCGGGCGCACGACCGCGGACGGGAGTCGCGAGCTGAACTGCAGGCGCGCGTCGCACATTTGTACGGCGTCTCGCCCGAGGACTTCGAGCACATCACGGGCACGCTGCCGCTCGTGCCGCTGCGGGAACGCGAGGCCGCGCGCGACGCGCTTCGCGCGCTCGGTTATGGAGATCGGGTCTGAGCCCTGAGTTATAGTGGCCCAGACTCAATGCCCACGTACGGCTTCGCCATTGATCTCCGGAAGTGCATCGGCTGTCATGCGTGCACCATCGCGTGCAAGGCCGAGCACGATATTCCTGTCGGCGTGCACCGCTGCTGGGTCAAGACGGTCGAGAAGGGCACGTTTCCCGACACGCGGCGCTTCTTCTTTCCGGTGCTTTGCAATCAGTGCACCGACGCGCCGTGCGTGAGGATTTGTCCGACGGGCGCGCTGTTCAAGCGCCGCGATGGAATCGTCGATCTCCACGGCGATCGGTGCATCGGCTGCCGGGCGTGCATGGAGGCGTGTCCGTACGATCAGCTGTTCATCGATCCCAACACACGCACCGCTGAGAAATGCAACTTCTGCGCGAACCGCGTCGAGAACAAGCTGCTGCCGGCCTGCGTGAGCGTCTGTCCGACCGAGTGCCGCATTTTCGGCGATCTCGACGATCCGTCGAGCGAGGTCGCGCAGATCGCGCAGCGGGAAGCGTTCATGGTGCGAAAGCCCGAGAAGGGCACCGGTCCGCGGGTGCTGTACCTCGGAGCGGAAGACAGCGCGATCCGGCCCGAAGCCGCCGCGCGGCCGTTGTTTTATAAGGAAGGACAAGTACATCTGCGCCCGATCGGCTCGCCGGATGAGGATCCGGCGGCGCCGGGCGCGCCTCGCGTGGACTACGACGTTCCGCACCCGAAGCCATGGGGCGCCGATATGGTGCTCTACCTGTTCATGAAGGCCATTTCGACCGGAGCGATGCTCGCCGCGGCGCTGCTCTGGCTCGTCGGCGTTCGGGGCGCGCTGGTCGCGGTCGTTGCGCCCGTGATGTCGATCGTGTTCATCACATTGACGGCGGTGGTCCTCGTCGCCGATCTCGAGCGCCCGGAGCGGTTCTACTACATCCTGACGAAGTCGAACTGGCGATCGTGGATGGTGTGGGGATCCTGGCTGCTGGCGGCGCACGGGGGGGTTAGCGCGGTCTGGCTCGCGGCCGGATGGTACGGTGCGGGCGCGATCCTTTCGCCTCTGGCGTGGATCGCGATCCTGGTGGCGGTGCCGGCCACGGCCTACACCGGATTCCTGTTCGCGCAAGGCCTCGGCCGCGATCTGTGGCAGGGACCGTACGCGGCGGTCGATCTCATCGCGCAGTCTGGAGCCGCGGGTTCGGCGGCGCTGTTGATTGCGTCGGTATTTACGGCAGACGGCAATGCCAGACCCGTTCTGTGCTGGATGCTCGCTGGTTCGCTCGCCGCTCACCTGCTGATGCTGCTCTTCGAGAACGTGCTGTCGCCAAGCCCTACCCGCCATCACGAGCTCGCCGTTCGGACCATCAGGCGTGGAGCCTATGCGCCGCTCTTCTGGGCGTTGTCGATTGGCGCCGGAGGCCTCGTCCCCCTCGCGGCACTTGCGATTGCGGGAGCAGCCGCGCGGGGCACGGTCGCCGTGGCCGCGCTGCTCGCCCTTGCGGGAAGCGCCGCGTGGGAATACATCTGGGTGGAGGCGGGACAAAGCGTACCGCTCAGTTGACACGAGGAGAGTCGAGCATTGGAATTTCGATCGCATCCGGATCAGAGCGAGTGGGACAGCTATGTTGATTTCGAGTCGACGAGCTGGCCCAGGAAGGACCGCCGCAAGTACTGGATCATTCCGAGCATCTGCTTCAACTGCGAGTCGGCGTGCGGCATTCTGGCGTACGTCGATCAGGAGACGCTCGGCGTCCGCAAGATCGAAGGGAATCCCCTTCATCCCGGCAGCCGCGGCCGCACCTGTGCGAAAGGCGTGGTCACGCCAAACCAGCTCGAGGATCCCGATCGCATCCTGCATCCGCTTCGGCGGACCGGCGAGCGCGGCGGCGGCCAATGGGAGCGCGTGAGCTGGGACGAGGCGCTCACCGAGATCGGCGGTCGGATCCGGAAGGCGATTCAGGAAGGCCGCCGGCACGAGCTGATGTACCACGTCGGGAGGCCCGGCGAAGACGGCTACGCGAACCGGGTGCTGCAAGCTTGGGGCGTCGACGGCCACAACAGTCACACGAACGTCTGTTCCTCCTCGGCGCGCCTCGGACACTTTCTCTGGACCGGCGCCGATCGGCCGTCGCCGGACTATGCGAACGCGCAGACGATCCTGCTGCTGTCATCGCATCTCGAGACCGGCCATTACTTCAATCCCCACGCGCAGCGGATCGTGGAAGCGCAGTCGCAGGGCGCCACTCTCATCACGATCGATCCACGTCTGTCGAATTCCTCGGCAAAGGCGAACATGTGGCTTCCCGCGAATCCGGGGACGGAAGGCGCGCTGCTGCTCGCGATTGCGCGGTTCCTGCTCGTGGAAGAGCGCTTCGATCGCGCGTTCGTCGAGCGGTGGGTCAACTGGCGCGCGTATCTGCAGGCAGAGCGGCCAGATCTCCCCGTGACGTTTGATGCCTTCATCGACGCCCTCAAGGAGCTGTACGCCGAATTCACACCGGAATTCGCCGCAGCTGAGACGGGAGTGGCCGCCGAACGCATCCTCGAAGCGGCACGCGCCATCGCGCGCGCGGGCAACCGCTTCGCGACGCACAGCTGGCGCGCCGCCGCGGCGGGCAATCTCTGGGGCTGGCAGATCACGCGCT
>JBOGIZ010000220.1:0-1890 GCA_050747805.1 Vicinamibacterales bacterium
GCGTCTCAGCTGATCGCGCACATCACGGCCGCGGTGGCTCGCGGCGAGTCAGTAAGTCTCGACTCCGACCCACGTCGAAGCCGTCCAGCCAGACGCCATCGACGCGCGATTTGGCCACAGTGCTCGGCGGCGTCAAGGGTGGCCCTCGCTGGCGCTCGGCGGCTGCGCCGCCCCTGACCCCGCCTGCGCGCCGTGGCGTGTCGGCCGTTGTCGATGGCGCCGACGAACCACAGATCGCCTGTCGTCAGAGGTGACGAAGTGCGACGTTTGGATCGATGCCGGCGGCGCGCCGTGCTGGAACATAGCAGGCGAGCAAGACGGCAGCCGCCAACATCGCGGGTACGGTCACGAACGTCAGCGGGTCGAGATTCGGCAGGGGCACCAGCGCGTGCGACGCGTACCGAAGGGCTCCGAATGCAGCCGCCAACCCGATCGTCAATCCCAACCCCATGGCACGCGCCACGTCGACGAGAACAAGCCGAACGACATCCGCCCCCGTGGCGCCGAGCACCATCCGGACCCCGATCTCGCGTGTGCGCTGCGCGACGGCGTACGACACAAGGCCGAACACTCCGATGATGGCGATCACCAGGCTCGCCGCACCCGACGATCCCAGCAGCGAGGCGCTGAGACGTCCCGGAAACCGCATGGCCTCGATTGAGTCGTCCATCGTTCGCGCCGACGCGACGATCGCGGTCCTGTCGCCGCGAGCCACCGCGGCCGTGATGTGCGCGATCAGCTGAGACGCATCGCCGGTACCGCGGACGACAAGCGCGGACGCCAGAAGGGGATTGGACTCGATCGGAACGTAGAGCGCGGGCTGCGGGTACTCCTCCGTTGGCAGCGTGACGGACTGAACCACGCCGACGACCGTCAGCCAGCGTGGAGCAAAAGGACTGGCCGGTGAGGAGAAGGCGACCAGTTCGCCGAGAGGATCCTGACCGGACCACAGCTCGGTCGCCAGGCGCATCGACACGATGACTGTCTGATCGGGCGCAGCGGCATCGCGCGCATCGAACGCCCGCCCGCGCAGGAGGCCGATGCCCATCGCGGAAAAATAGTCGGCCGATACGTAGCCGACCGTCGCACTGCGATAACCGTTCGTCGTCCGATCGCCAAGTCGCGCGATGATCGTCGTACGAGATGTCGCCAATCCCAGCCCCAGCCCCCCGATGTCACCAGTCGTCGCGGCCGCCGTCACGTCGGGCGACGCCCTGCCGGTCTCCAGGACGCGCGCGAAGGCGTCCGCCGCCGCCGCGGCGGCAGCGACGCGCTCGGCACCCGATTGAATCGGACGATACGGCAGCTGGACGTCCGCGATGACGACATGGTCGGCATCGTAGCCCGGAGGCGCAAGTTCCAGACGCAGCAGACTTCGAACGAGGACGCCTGCAACCACCAGGAGCACGAGCGCGAGCGCGACTTGAAGACCAAGCACCAACGGTCGGAGTCGCGAGCGCGCCGTGCCTGGGTCGACCGCTTCGCCGGCTTTCAACGACGACAGCAGGTTCACTCGCGCCGCAGACAGGGCGGGTCCGACGCCGATCGTGAGAGCCGTCACCAGCGACACCGTCAGCGCGAAGAGCAGCACGTGGGCGTCGATGGGAACCGTGGGCAACGCCAGCGTCGGATCTCCGGTCTGCCGTGGGATTTCTGAAAGCAGCACGGCGATGCCGATGCGAGCTCCCGCGAGACCGGCAATACCGGCCGCGATGGCCAACACGATGCTCTCGGTGAGCGATTGTCGGACCAGACGCCAGGGACCCGCGCCAAGGCTGGCACGAAGGGACATCTCGCTTCGCCGGCCCACGCCCTTGGTCATCAGCATGCCGGCAAGATTTGAGGCCGCGATTACGAGCAGCAGCGTCGCGACGGCCATCAGGCAGATGG
>JBOGIZ010000221.1:0-3115 GCA_050747805.1 Vicinamibacterales bacterium
CTCTCCGCTCGCTGCGCCCTGCTCAGAAAATAGCGCCGCGACCACAAGATGTCGTGGCGGACATGGCCCGGGGCACGATTTTCATGCCGTGGGGTGACCGCAGGTCATGGAGACTCTGCGAGAGATCTTCTCCGCGCTCTCTAAGTCTTCTCCGCGCTCTAAGTCTTCACCGCGATCAGCAGACCATCCCTGATCGGCACAATCGAGGTGATCCACGCCGGCGACAGCAGCGCGCGCTGGAGCGCGCGGATGCCCTCAGTCTCAGGCGTGCGATCCGCATGGTCGAGCACGCGGCCGCTCCAGAGCATGTTGTCGACGATGAGCACTCCACCCGGCCGCAGTTTCTGCTCGATGACCGGCAGCGACGCCGGGTAGCCCTTCTTGTCGATGTCGTTGAAGACGATGTCGAACGGCCCGTCGGTCCCGAGGAGCGCCGCGACCGCTTCGCCGACGTGATACTGGACGACATCATCGAGCCCCAGCGCCGCCAGATGCCTGCGCGCGCGCTGCGACAGCTCATCGTCCCACACGGCATGATGGACGACGCCGCCGCCGTTCTCTTTCACCGCGCGCGCAAAGAAGGCGGTCGAATAGCCGTAGCCGGAACCAAGCTCGAACACCCGCCGCGCCCCGATCATCCGCGCGATCTGGTAGCAGATGTACCCGCACGCCGGCCCGATGATCGGAAAGTCGTGCTCGCGCGCGTACGCCTCCATGCGCTGCAGCTCCGCGGGCCGCTCGGGCACCAGACCATCGAGATACTTCGCTATTCCAGATTCGAGTATTTCAGCCATCGCTCTCGCTTATCGCCATCAATCGCCCATCGGCCATCGCCCATCGCCCATCGCCCATCGGCCATCGGCCATCGCCCATCGATCATCGCCCATCGGCCATCGGCCATCGGCCATCGGCCATCGCTATCGGCCATCGGCCATCGCTATCGGCCATCGGTCATCGCCCATCGGTCATCGCGCTCTCAGCACAGCACGCGAATCACATCCGACCGCGTGATGATGAACGTCTTGTCCGTCTTGAAATCGCGGACGAGCACCGCCGGCGTCGCCGGCGTGATCATCGTCGAGAGCAGATCGACCGGCGTCGAGATATCGACGAATGGAAACGCGGGCTGCATGATCGACTCGACCGGCTCTGATTTGACGTCGAGACGCTTCACGAGCGCGTCATAGAGGTGCGTCTCATTGAGCGAGCCGACGAGCCGGCCGTCGTGCGTGATCGAGACCTGCGAAAAATCGTGCTCGCTCATGAGCCGCACCGCGGCTTCGACGGGCTGCGCCCCTTCGATCGACAGCAGCTCGCCAGAGACGCCAAGCGCGACCAGATCACGCGCGGTCATGCCGCTCTTCTCGAGAAAGCCCTTCTCGCGCATCCATTCGTCGTTGAACATCTTCGCGAGATAGCGCGACCCGTGGTCGTGGAAAATGACGACGATGAAGTCATCGGCAGTAAATCGATCCTTCATCTGCAGCAGCCCTGCCATGGCCGATCCAGCGGAGTTGCCGGCAAAGATGCCCTCCTCGCGCGCGATGCGCCGGGTCATGAGCGCGGCGTCCTTGTCGGTCACCTTCTCGAAGTGATCGATGACCGAGAAGTCGACGTTCTTTGGAAGGAAGTCCTCGCCGATGCCCTCCGTCACGTAGGGATAGATCTCGTTCTTGTCGAGAATGCCGGTGTCCTTGAACTTCTTCAGCACGGACCCGTAGGTGTCGATCCCGAGCACCGTGATCTTCGGGTTCTTCTCCTTCAGATAGCGTCCCACGCCGCTGATCGTGCCGCCCGTTCCGACGCCGACGACGACGTGCGTGACGCGGCCGCCCGTCTGCTCCCAGATCTCCGGGCCGGTCTGCTCGTAGTGCGCGTCCGTGTTCGACGGATTGTCGTACTGATTCGCCTTCCACGAGTTCGGGACCTCCCGCTCGAGGCGCGAGGACACCGAATAGTACGACCGCGGATCGTCGGGATCGACGTTGGTCGGGCAGACGATGACCTCCGCGCCGAACGCGCGCAGCGCGTCCGCCTTTTCCTTCGACTGCTTGTCGGTCGTCGTGAACACGCACTTGTAGCCCTTGACGACCGCCGCAATCGCAAGCCCCATCCCGGTGTTGCCGGAGGTTCCCTCGATGATCGTGCCGCCGGGCTTGAGCAGACCGGCGTTTTCGGCGTCCTCGATCATCTTGATCGCCATGCGGTCCTTGATCGAATTGCCGGGATTGAAGGTCTCGAGCTTGACGAAGACCGGCGCCATGATGACGCCCGACGTGATGCGATTCACCCGCACCATCGGCGTATGGCCAATGGTGCCGAGGATGTTGTCGTAGAGAGGATGGCTCACCCGTCAAGGATATCGCGCCGCAAGACGGATGAGCCTGTCGAACGAACGCCTGTTACCGATCCTTCCGCCCGATCGAGAGGTGATCCACCACGTCATGGACGCCCTCGGTGCCCTTCGCGAGGCGGACGGCCTCCAGGCGGCCGGCCTCGGTGAGGACGGTGCCCTTCAGCGTGACGACGTGATTGTTGGTGTCGACGTTGATGTCGCTATCCTTCAGCAGCTTCACGCCCATGAACCGCTCATGGATGCGCGAGGTGATCCACCCGTCGGTGACCGCTTCACCGGTCCGCGAGGCGGCGTGCTCACCTGCATGCCCGACATCTACGGCTCCATTCTCGACGTGTCCGGCCGTGCCCTTCACAATGCCCTCGTGCCCGGCGTTGCGGTCGACCCTGATGTCGTTTTCGACGCGCGAGACGCCGTCAATCCGCGCGAGCCGTGCCGCGCGTGCGCGCTCGGTGTTGGTCGCCACGGTGCCGCTCAGCGTCGCGACACGGTCCGTCACGTTGACGTCGATGTCGTACGGCCTAAGCGACGCGTCAGCCTTGATCCGATCGTGAATGCGCGCGTCCAGGTCGTGGCGCGCGTTGACGACCGCGCCTTCCTGCGCGGCGGCCGTGGTGGCTAGCGCCGGTGCGATCGACAGCGCCGCCGCGACGCCAATAGACGAGATGATCCGTTTCATGACAGTGCCTCCTTCGACCGGATAGGAGCAACCTCCGGACCAACCTGAGCCCGGACGTTCCAGGCTCAACCGGACATCGC
>JBOGIZ010000222.1:0-8434 GCA_050747805.1 Vicinamibacterales bacterium
ACGACCGCGTACTATGTACAAGCCGAAACTGGTCTAGAGGCGCGGGGCGCGGGGCGCGGGGCGCGGGGCGCGGGGTGCGGGGTGCGGGGTGCGGGGTGCGGGGTGCGGAGTGCGGTGGGCGGAGCGCGGGCTATCCCTGGTCGGCGAAGACGGAGGCGAGGAGTACGAGTTCCTTGAGGGTCAGGGTTTCTGGACGGCGGCCCGGATTGAGGCCGGCGGCGGACACGGCGGATATCGACGTGCGTCCGCGAGCGTCCGCGAAGGGCCGGAGCGCGTTGACGAGCGTCTTTCGCCGCTGCGTGAACATGACGCGGACCATGCGCTCGAGCTCGGTCCGGGTCGCGCCGCCGACGACCGGCGTCCGGAACGTGAGCCGCACCACGGCGGAGCGCACCTTCGGGGCCGGACGGAACGCGCCCGGCGGCAGATCGATCAGCCGTCGAACGTCGGCCTGGATGGCCGTCAGGATCCCAAGAACTCCGTACTCGTGCGATCCGGCAAGGGCGACGAGCCGATCCGCCACCTCGCGCTGCAGCATGAGCGTGGCGTCGACCAGATTCGCCGACCGCGTCGATGCGCCAAGGAGCTTGAAGAGAATCGGCGACGAGATGTTGTAGGGGAGGTTGCCTGCGACACGAAGGGGTCCATTCAGAAACCGCGAGAGATCCAGTTCGAGAAAATCGGCCGTCACGATGTCGGCGTTTGGCGGGGCGTGCCGCGCCAGATCGGCCGCCAGATCGCGATCGATTTCGACGGCGACGAGGCTCGCCACCCGGGGCGCGAGGCGCGATGTCAGGACACCGGCGCCTGGGCCAATCTCGAGAAAGCGGTCGCCAGGCGCCGGGGCAATCGCCTCCACGACCTTGTCGGCCCAGACGGGTTCCAGAAAGTGCTGCCCGAAGCGCTTGCGCACCGGCCGGCGTCTGCCGGCGGAGGGTCCGCGGCCGGGAACGATCATGGCCGATCGCCCGAGTCGCCGTGCCAGTACTGGTCTTCGATCGCCCGGATTTCAGCCTCGTTGAGACCGAAGTAGTGGCCGAATTCGTGGATGACCGTTTCGATCACGCACTCGCGGGTCTTGTCCTCGTCGCCTCGGCTGACGTACTCGATAGGGCGCTGATAAATGGAGATGCGGTCGGGGAGCGTGTTGCCGTAGTCCCAGCTCCGCTCGGGCAACGGCGTTCCGTGATAAAGGCCCAGCAGCGTTCCGCCGCGTTCGATGCCGAGCTGCCGCAAGAGTTCCGGCGATGGTTCGTCTTCGACGATCACGGCCACGTTGCGCATGGCCTTGCGGAAGCGGCGCGGAATCTCGCGCAGCGCGTCCTCGACCAGCTGTTCGAACGCGTCCCGTGTCATGGTCATTTCGCTCGGGTGGCGCCCCTGTTCGTCCGCCCCTTCGCCGGGCGCCCGGAGCCGGCGCGTCGCGCCCGCTTCTGTCCAGCCTTCGCTTGCGGTCGCAGGCGCTGCTCGCCCGTTGAAACTATCTTGCGATAGTAATCGCAGTCGGCCCGCACCGCGCAGCTGTCGCAGAGCGGCTTGGGCTTGCAGATCCGCCTGCCGTGCAGGATGAGCGTGTCGGACGCGCGCGTCCACTGGGCCTTCGGCAGTGCCGCGCAGAGCTGCTGCTCGACGCCCTCGGGGTCATCCGATCGGCCGATGCCTATACGGTTCGACACGCGCAGGACATGGCGATCCACCGGCAATCCCGGGACGCCGAGCGCATGGCCGAGCACAACGTTCGCCGTCTTGCGTCCGACGCCCGGCAAGGTCGTGAGCGCGTCCATGCTGGCGGGAATCTCGCCGGCGTAGCGGTTCATCACGGCGTTCGCCATGCCGACGAGGGATTTCGCTTTCATGCGGAAAAAGCCGGTCGGCTGGATGATCGGCTGCAGCTCTTCTGGCGTCGCGCGCGCGAGCGCCGGGGCATCCGGGTAGCGGCTGAAGACCTCGGGCGTCACCTGGTTGACGCGCGCGTCGGTGCACTGCGCCGAGAGGATCGTCGCGACCAGCAGTTCGTACGCGTTTGAATAGCGAAGCTCCGTGTCGGCATTCGGATGCTGGCGCTCGAGTTTGCGCATGATCGTGCGCGTCTCGGCGTGTGATGTGACAGGGGTCGGGATCTTTGCCACGGCGACGCCTATTGTAAGGGCGGGACGGCGACGCTCAGGCCGAGAAGAGCGCGCCTTCGGCCGCTCCTGCGAGAAGTCCGCCGCAGGAGACGTTCACGGCGACGATCGTTCGCTCGCCGTCCCATACGCGCGACAGCAGGTCGAGCGCCGCAGGAATCAGCGCCTCGTCGAGCGCCGCCGGTTCCGGAAGCGGCGCAGTGCGCGAGTCGCTGCGTCCGTCTGCGAATCGAATCCGCAGCGTCAGGGTGCGGGCGAATACGGCGCGCGAGCGAAGCTGCCGTCCGACGCGCGCGATCTCGGATCCGACCGCCTCGTGAACGGCGGCGATGTCGTTCGTGGGCGCGCGCAGCCGCGCATCCGAGATGCGCCGCGGCGGCAGGGCGACTCGCTGGATGCCGCGTCGATCGATGCCGCCGGCGCGCAGGATGAGCGTCCCGCCGGTGCGACCGGTGATTCTCAGTAGATCGGCTTCGCTCGTCTGCGCGAGTTGTCCGAGCCGGCGGATGCCCGCCGCGCGCAGCCGCCGCACGAGTGCGGGATCGATGTCCGGCAGCATCTCGATCTTGAACGGCGCGAGGAACCGCGCCTCGTACCCGTCGAGCACGTGGAGCACGCCGCGCGGCCGCGCGAGCCGCGACGCGATGGCCGCGACGAGTTTCGTGCGCGCGATCCCACAGGCCGCGTCGAAGCCGAGCGATCCGATGTCGCCGCGGATCCGCTCGGCGGCCTGCACGGCGAGCTGACCCGTCTCGATGCGGCCCAGTCCCACGAACACTTCATCGACCGACGCCCACTCGATCTCCGGCGACTCACGCCGGAGCACGGCGTCGATGTCCGCCGCGGCGGCGAGATACCGGTCGACGGATCCTTCGACGAAGACCGCGGCAGGGCAGCGCACGGCCGCCTGCGCCAGCGGCATGCCTGGGTGGATGCCCACCCGCCGCGCCTCGCGGGACGCGGCCGCGACGAAACCGCCGCCCGCGGGCCGGCCGCCGACGACGAGAGGGCGGTCGTTCAGGTCCGGCCGGCGCTGGCGCTCGACGGCGACAAGGAAGGCGTGAAGGTCGACATGCAAAAAGCGCATGGCCGTATCAGATACCAGTTGTCAGTTACCGGTTACAACCGGTTACCAGTTGCCGGTTGCCAGTCTCCAATCTCCAGCCTCCAGCCTCCAGCCTCCAGTCCGGCTAATGAACGGGACCCTTGTTGCCCCAGCTGGCGCCGGTCGACTCGGAGAACACGCGCATGTGTTCCTGGAGCGCCGCGATCAGTGTCGGGACGACCTGGAGCGGCAGCACGATGCGCGCGCGTACTGGTGCCTTGACGATGCGCGTCTGCTCGGCGCCTTCGATGTCTTTCTGCGAGAGCGGCTGCACCTCGCAGAACGAGAGCGTGAAGTCGAACGGCGTATGGGAGATCGCGCAGAAGTTCGCGTACGTGCGCGGAGAGTCCACCGTTTCGTCGGGCACGATGGTGAAGTTGATCTGCTTGGTTTCGCTCATGCGCCAGTATCGCTCAAGCTCACGAGCGACGGTCAATATCGGCGCATGACCCCGATCACCACGCCCTGCACCTGCACCGAATCGGCCGCGGCGATGATCGGCTGCATCGCCGGGTTTGCCGGCTGCAGGCGCACGTGGCCGTGCTCGCGGTAGAACTTCTTGAGCGTGACGTCGCTGCCGTTGAGGAGCGCGATGACCATTTCGCCGTTGTCGGCGGTGCGCCGATCTTCGACAATCACGTAGTCGCCGTCGCGAATCTGTTCGTCGATCATCGAATCGCCCTTCACGCGCAGCACGTACGTGTCGCGCTTGCCGACGAGATCGTCGGGCACCGCAATCGTTTCGTTTCCGACGACGGCTTCGATGGGGACGCCCGCGGCCACGTAGCCAAGCAGCGGCAGCTCGACGGCGCGGCCGCCCAGCCGCGACGAGACGAGCTCGACCGATCGACTGCGGTTCCACGCGCGCTTGATGAAGCCTTTGTCTTGCAGATTGGTCAGGTGCTTGTGCACCGTCGCAAGCGAAGATAAGCCGAAGCGCCGGCCAATTTCCTCGAGACTCGGCGCGTAGCCGTGATGCTGAATGAAGTCGTTGAGGTAGTCCAGGATCTCGCGTTGCCGCTTGGTCAATGGCAGCATGCGGAGACTATACGCAAAGAAAAAGCGAAAGTCAACCGACGTGGAAAGTATCCCTTGACTGTATAAGGCTGATGGGCTATTGTTAGCTCATGCCGCCTGCTAACCGAAACAAGCCCGTCCGCGCCAAATCATCGGAGTCGCAGTACTCGCTCATGGAGTTCATGGCCGACTTCCCCGACGATGCCGCCTGCCTTGACTGGCTCTGGCGCAACCGCTACTCCGTGGACGGCATCCACGCCGACTGCCCGAAGTGCGCGAAGCGGACGGAATTTGCTCGCTACACGACGTCGCAGCAACGCCAGTCGTGGACCTGCACGGCGTGCGGCCATCATCTCCATCCAACCGCCGGGACAATCTTTCACAAGTCGTCCACGTCGCTGCACCTCTGGTTCTACGCGATGTATCTCATGACCAGCACACGATGCGGCATCTCTGCGAAGCAGATGGAGCGCGAATTGGGCGTCACGTACAAGACCGCATGGCGGATGGCGTTCCTGATTCGGCACAAGCTGATGACGCAGGATGGCGGACCCCTTGAGGGGGAGCAACCGATCGAAATGGACGAAACCTATTTCGGTGGACGGCGCAAGCCCCGCTATTCCGGCGAGAAGCGCGTCGGACGCCCCGGCCCTGATGACACGGAGAAGAAACCGATCTTCGGCATGGTGGAACGTCGTGGCCGCGTCGTTGCGCTGGCGACGGACACGGTACGTTCGGCGGAATTGCTGCCGCTCGTGCAAGCGCGCATCCTGCCGGGATCGATGATCTACACCGACGAATTTCGCGGCTACGACCCGATCACGCAAATGGGCTACGAGCACAAACGGATCAAGCACTCGGAGCGCGTCTACGTGAGCGGGGATGTACACACGAACACCATCGAAGGCTTCTGGTCGCTGGTGAAGCGCGGGATCGGCGGCGTGTTCCACTCCGTGTCCACGAAACACTTGCAGGGGTACCTGAACGAATACGCGTGGCGGTACAACCAGCGATTCGAGGACCGGGATCGCTTCCAACTACTTCTTCTCCGCGCCGTTCGGTTTGGCGCCTGATTTCTCTGGCGTGGCGGCTTTCTTCAAGCTGTCGAAGAAGTCGCCGCGCTTCGGAACGGGAATCTCAGCGCCGCGTTTCGTTTTCTGAGTTTTTGCCATGGCACATCCTCTCGACGGCGCTTTCCTACGCTTCAATCGGGCCGATACGCATCTCGCCGAGTGCAGTCATCTTCTCAAATCGTGGGAGAACGCGTGCGTAGACAAGATTGGGTGCGACAGTGAAGGAGAGTACCGGTTCATCGGGGGGTGGCCAGATATTCCGCCCCTTCTCTCCGTCCTCGCCGGGGAAGTCGTCTACAACCTGCGCGCCGCGCTCGATTACTTGATCTATGAACTGGCGATCAAGGATTCTGGCAGCGTCCACGACGGCACGCAGTTCCCGATCGAAGATCTCAAGAGCGATCCCATCAACAAGAATCGCGGGTTTGACGCGAGGCGTAAAGACTGCTTGAAATGGCTGAGTCCCACCCATACCGATCGGATCGAGGACGTTCAACCGTACAACGGTGTGGAATGGACGAAAACCCTGCAGGACATCTCCAACCCAGACAAGCACCGGCATCTGACCGTGCTCACACACGACGGACGGATGCTCAATTACACCCAGCAATGGCACGACGAAGGCCGATTTGAATCCACACGCGCCTGGTATCAGACACCGAAAGGACCCGTATTTGACCGTTTCGACATCAATGTGGATGGCAAGCAAACCATCGCTATAGACCTCTCCAAGGGGGGACAAACGCCGCTCGTGCCAACGTTGCGCTGCGTCGAAGCGGGCGTTGTTGGCCTGCTTGAGGCGTTCAAGCCGGAGTTCTAGATCCGACCGCTGCGAAGTCACAAAGCACCTCGCGCACGATCATACGGCGAAACTCCGAGAGATAACGAACGATCCGGCCTGTCACGCGAGACTATTCTACAGTGAAGGGATACTTGGCACCGACGGTCTTCGTCTTCTCCCACGCCTGTCGTATCGCGTCGAACTCGGCCTGGAGCTGCGCCATGCGCCGGAATTGAATGTCCTGTTCGCTTCGCACTTTCTCGAGCACGGCGGTCTGCTCGCCGAGCAGTCGCGTCAGCCGATCCAGTTCCGCGCGGCTGATCGCCCGGCCGGAAGGACGTCGTGAGCCGTCGCGCCCGATCTTCCGCGCGCCTTTCGTAGATGTCCCTGCCCGCCGCGCCATGGTATGCACTCTACAACCTCGAGCATTCGGATGCAACTCGCTTATTACGCGTAAGTTACAAGCATTAAGCATGTACAGAAGTCATACGCGCGCGCCGGCGGTTGAGGTAACTTTTGCCCCGATCGCCTGTCTAAAGAGCTAGCGCGGCGCGTTTCAGGAAAATGTCATGCTGACGCGAGTATGGGCCGGTCCGGTGCCGAATGACCCCGCATGGAAAGTGACCGTCGCCGGGCGACCGAGCACGGCGGAGGGGTCCGTCGAATCGTTCGCGGATGCGCCGGATGCGGCGCTCGTCGACGCCTGTCTCGCCGGCCGGCGCGAGGCGTTCGATGTGATCGTGGAGCGGCATCGCCGGCACGTCTACCAACTGTGCTACCGCTTCGTCGGCAACCACGAAGATGCCAGCGATCTCGCGCAGGACGTCTTCATCCGCGCGTATCGCGGACTGCATCGGTTCCGCAATCAGGCATCCCTTGGCACATGGTTGTACCGGATCGGCGTGAACGTCTGTTTGAACAAACTCAGCTCGAAGGCGCCTCGTCCGGAGCCGCTCGAGCGCCTCGTCGCGGCGAGTGACGAACGCATCGCGTCGCACGACGAAAGCGCGTCGGAATCGCTTCTGCGGGGCGAACGGGCCGCGCACGTCCGCGCCGCGATCGCGCGCCTGCCGCGAAAGCAGCGGGCGACGCTCATCCTTCGCGTGTATCACGAGCTGCCGCACGAACAGATCGCGAGTATTCTTGGCAGTTCCGTCGGCGCGGTGAAGGCGAACTTCTTTCACGCGCTGAACAATCTCAGGAAGCTGCTGCGTACGGACATGGAAACAGGGCAATGACTCATCTAACGCACAGGGAACTCGTCGACGCCGCCGAGCGAACGCTTCCCGTCGCTCGCGCCTCGCATCTCGACGACTGCCCGCGCTGTCGCACCGCGGTCCACGAATTGGCCGCCTCGCTGCGCGAGATGACGTCGGCCGACGTACCGGATCCCTCGCCGCTCTTCTGGGAGCATTTGTCGGCGCGCGTGCGCGAGGCCATCGACCGAGACGCCGTGCCGGCGCAGCAGTCGTGGCGGAGCGCGCTCCGCGCGCACTGGGTTCAGATCGCCGCGGCGTGCGGCGTCCTGATCGCGGTGGCCTCGGGTGCCTGGATGCTTCGGCAGCCGCAAGCATCCGTCGCGACAACCTTGGCGCAGAGGACGCGTGGAGATGATGCGGCGGCGGTCGCGGCTGGGGCGGCGTCTGCCTCGCGTCAGGTTGCCGACGCGTCGAGCGACGACCCCGCGTGGGACGTCCTGAGTGCGGCCGCCGCTGACCTGCAGATCGACGAGGCGCGCCAGGCAGGCTTTGGAGTCAGGCCGGCGGCCATCGACAACGCGGTGCTGAAACTCACGCCGGCCGAACGCAACGAGCTCGGGCGGCTGCTGCAGGACGAGTTGAAGCACGCGAGCAACTGATGGGGTATCGTGCCGTGATGACCGTCCGGGTTTCTGTGATGGCGTTGGCGGTCGCCGCGCTCTCGGCCGGAAGCGCCGGCGCCGCGGCCGCGCGCGCGCCTCGACACGCGCAGCCTCCCGCGCAGGCGCAGGCCGCCCCACAAAGGCCCGAGGCGCCCGCGATCACGGCCGGACAACTGCAGCGCTGGTTCGACGCGTACGCCGTTGTCCAGGCGCAGGACGCCTTGCAGTTGACGGAGGCCCAGTACGGACCGTTCGTCACGCGCCTGAAGGCGCTCCAGGAAACCCGGCGTCGGCATCAGCAGGCGCGGCAGCAGATTATCAACAGCATCCGCAAGCTCGTAAACCCCCAGAAAGACGGCTCCCCGCGCGCGGCGACCGACGACCGCGCGATCAGTGAACAGTTGAAGGCGCTGCGCGATGAAGACGAAAGGGCAGCGGCAGACGTGCAGAAAGCCTACGACGGCGTTGATG
>JBOGIZ010000223.1:0-1835 GCA_050747805.1 Vicinamibacterales bacterium
GTAGCCGGTGCCGCCGCCGCGGGCGACGACGGGCACGCGCGCGTCGCCGCAGAGCTTCACAACGGCAGCGACCTGATCGACGCCGTCGGGCGCGACGACCGCATCGGCCGCGTGGCCGCGCTTCAGCGCGTCAGTGCCATAGGCGTCGAGCGCCGCGGCGTCGGTCCGGACGTGGGCGGCGCCGACGATCGCGCGAAGGCGATCGACGAAGTCGGTCTCGACAGCATCCGAAACCATTTCAGAAACCCAAACGAAATGTGGACGATCCAGCGAACGAGCGGCAGCGGATGAGCCACGCGAAGGCGAACAGAGCGGAGCGAGCGGCCGTGCGCGAGCGCAGCGCAGTAAGCCAGCCGGGGTGCAGGGGACCCCGGCGATCACGCGACGGAGCGAGCCGGCCGAGCGGCGAGCGAGAGCGCGTGTCGGGGAGTCCGAGGGGCAACGCCCCTCGGGTACTAAAGGCTAGCGGCACGAACGCCCGCGCGGCTGCCCAGGAATTCCAGGATGCGTCCCGAGCCGCGTTCGAGCTCCTTCATCGACGTCGCGTACGAGATGCGGATGAAGCCGGGCGCGTCGAACGCTTCGCCTGGCGTGACGGCGACGCGCGCGTCGTTCAGGAGCGCGGTAGCCAGCTCCGCCGACGTGCGGATCCCGTCGGGCGAGAGATACTCGGACACGTCGGCGAACATGTAGAACGCTCCGGCGGGTTTGCGGAGACCGAGCCGTGGATCCACCGACAGCCAGTCGTACACGCGATCGCGGCGGCGGCGGTACTCGTCGAGCATGTCCGTCACGCACTGCTGCGATCCGCGAAGCGCGGCTTCGGCGGCTTTCTGGCTGATCGAACTGGCGTTCGACGTCGAATGGCTCTGGATCGCGTTGCAGGCGGCGATGAGCGGCGCCGGGCCGACCGCCCAGCCGCACCGCCATCCGGTCATCGCGTAGGCCTTCGACGCCGACCCGCACAGCACCGATTGATCGCGCAGGTGGCGGGCCAGCACGCCGACGAGATTGTGCGGGACGGGATCGTAAATCAGCTTGTCGTAGCAGAGATCCAGCAGGATCCAGATGCCGCGCGGCGCGCATGCCAGAGCGATCTCCGTCAGCGCGTCTTCGGAGATGAGCGCGCCGGTCGGATTGCCGGGGGAATTGATGATGAT
Source organism: Vicinamibacterales bacterium (assembly GCA_050747805.1). Classification (GTDB taxonomy): domain Bacteria; phylum Acidobacteriota; class Vicinamibacteria; order Vicinamibacterales; family 2-12-FULL-66-21; genus JAICSD01. The sequence continues at coordinate 1,161 of JBOGIZ010000223.1, forward strand.
GCCTTTCGTGCGCGGCGTCAGTGCACCCAGAATCGTCTCGGCGTGCACCTCGAACCCGTCCTCGTCGTGCGTCCGCACAATGACAGGCGTGGCCTCGGCGAGCGTGATCTGCTCCACGAGCGTCGGCCAGCCGGGCATGTGCGTGATGACCTCGTCGCCGGGTCCGAACAGGGCGAGCGCGCTGTTGAAGAGCGCCTGCTTGCCGCCGGCCGTCGCGATCACTTCGGCGGTCGTGTACTCCACGCCGCAGTCCGCGCGATAGCGCTCGACGACGGCGCGCTTGAGGTCGTCCGTGCCGGAGTTGGCGGTGTACTTCGTGAAGTGCGCTTCGATCGCGCGCTCGGCGGCGGCCGACACGTGCGGCGGCGTCGGAAAATCGGGCTCGCCGGCGCCGAAATCCACGACATCCACGCCCTGAGACTTCAACCGGATCGCGTCGGCCGCCACTTTCATCGTCGGCGAGACGGCAATGCGAGCGGCGCGCGCGGCAAGCTTCGTCATGGGTGGGGACCCTCAGTATTTTCCGACCAGCCGTTTTTCGCGCAGGCGCGCCTCGACGATCGGCGGCACCAGCGCCGAGACATCGCCGCCGAGCGCCGCGACTTCCTTTGACGAGCCGCGAGCTGACGTAGGTATAGGGCTCGGCGGGCATCATGAACACGGTTTCCACATCGG
>JBOGIZ010000224.1:0-3244 GCA_050747805.1 Vicinamibacterales bacterium
CCCTGCGTCACCTTCAACGATCACGAGGGTTCGACCAAGAGTTACAGTTATGTCAAAGAACATGACGAACCCATCGAGGATGTGAGCTTCGTGCCGTTCTTCGAGGACATCTCGGTCGACTACGATCCGGGAACGACGACCGCCGTCACGATGCACGATGGATCGCATCTGTATCTGAAGAAAGTCGCCGAAGACTACAACCCGACCGATAAGCTCGCGGCGATCCGCCTGCTGCACGAAACCGCGCAGCGCGGGGAGTTCGCCACCGGCATTCTTTACGTCGAGCCGGACAAGGACGATTTCATTGCACAGCTCAATCTAAGCGACGAGCCGCTCGCGTTCCTGCCGCTCGAGAAAGTGCGGCCCGGTCGCGCCGTGCTCGACGAGGTCATGGAACAGCACCGCTGATCGTCAACGACGTACGGGCGCAGGGCTCGCAAAGGGCGCAAAGCAAAGATCTAGAGTGGATTGTTGCGGTCTCTGCGCTCTTGCGCGGCCGTACGTGAGAGGTGTCCGTTATGAAGGCTCGATTCTTAACAGCCGCAATTCTGATCGGTCTGTCCTATCCGCATTCGGCATTCGCGCAGAAGCGGCCCCTCGCGCCGGACGACATCTACAACCTCAAGACGGTCGCCGATCCCCACGTATCGCCAGACGGCAAATGGGTGGCTTACGTCGTCTCGCGCGCGATCAAGGAGACCGACAAGAACGATTCCGATATCTGGATGGCGAGTTGGGACGGCCGTCAGAACGTCCAGTTGACGTCCGATGCAGACAGCGAATCACGTCCGAGGTGGAGTCCGGACAACACATACCTCTCGTTCATCTCGTCGCGACAGGGCGCGAAGGGCGGCCAGCTCTGGCTGATGAACCGTGAGGGCGGCGAAGCGATGAAGGTGACCGACATCAAAGGCGGCATTTCCGGCTATGAGTGGGCCCCCGACGCGAAGCGGCTCGTGTTCGTCGTCAACGCGCCGGATCCGCGCGATCCGCAGGACGACGAGGCGAGCGGCGACAAGAAGAAGACGCCGGCGCCGATCGTCATCGATCGGTACCATTTCAAGGAAGACGTCCAAGGCTATTTGCGCAACGAGCGCACCCACCTGTATCTGTTCGATCTCGACACGAAGAAGGCCGCGATCCTGACGCCGGGCAATTTCGACGAAAGCTCGCCCGTGTGGTCGCCTGACGGCACGCGCATCGCGTTCATCAGCAAGCGCGGCAAGGGCGATCTCGATCGCACGAACAACACGGACATCTGGATCGTCGACGCGAAGCCCGGCGCCGCGGCGCGGCAGCTGACGGCGACGCCCGTCCCCGAGAGCGGACCGCTCGCCTGGAGCCCTGACGGAAAGCAGATTGCCTGCGTGCAGGGGGACGACATCAAGTATCTGGAATACACGGAAGACAAACTGGTGGTCGTTCCGGTCGACGGCGGCCAGCCGCGGGTCCTCGCGGCCTCGCTCGATCGTCCGGTGCGCGCGCCGATCTGGTCAGCCGATGGGACGTCGATCGTCGTGACCGTGTCGGACGACCGCTCGCAGTATCCCGTTCGCGTGCCGCTGTCGGGCGGTGCGCCGCAGAGGCTGCTGACAGGTCAACGGGTCTCGAGCAGCATCTCGGTAGGCGCCGCCCATGAAGGCTACGCGCTCCTCTCGAGCTCGGACACCGAACCCTCGGAGGTCTTTGCGTTGGAGGGCGGAAGGCTTCGGCAGCTGTCTCACCAGAACGACGACTGGACGTCGCACCTGATGCTCGGTACGACCGAGGAGTTCACCTCGACGAGCAAGGACGGCACCGAAGTACACGGGATCGTCACGAAGCCCGCGTCGTTCCGCTCCGGCGAAAGGTATCCGACGCTGCTTCGCATCCATGGCGGGCCGAACGGCCAGGACGGCCATACATTCGACTTCGAGCGCCAGCTCTTCGCGGGCAGCGGCTACGTCGTCGTTCAGGTGAACTATCGCGGGAGCAGCGGACGCGGGAGCGCCTATCAGAAGGCGATTTTCGCCGACTGGGGCGACAAGGAGGTCGCCGATCTGATGGGCGCGATGGATTCGGTCCAGAAGCTGGACTACGTCGATCGGAATCGCCTCGGGATCGGCGGCTGGAGCTACGGCTGCATCCTGACCGACTACACGATCGCGAGCGACTCGCGATTCAAGGCAGCGACGTGCGGCGCCGGCACCGGCTCACCCATCACGCTGTATGGCGTCGACGAATACATCAACCAGTACGACAATGAGCTTGGGCCGCCCTGGAAAACGCCCGACGTGTGGATGAAGCTCTCGTACCCGCTCTTCCATGCCGATCGCATCCACACGCCGACGATGTTCCTGGGCGGCGATAAGGATTACAACGTGCCCCTCGTTGCCGGCGAGCAGATGTACGAAGCGCTCAAGAGCCTTGGCATCGATGCGGCCCTGGTCATTTATCCAGGCCAGTTTCACGGCATCACGGTGCCGAGCTACAAAGTCGATCGGCTCCGCCGATATCTCGACTGGTACGCGAAGTACCTGAAAAGCACCGATGCCGCAGCGTCCCACGACTAGCGCCGCGCCCGTGCGCCAGCTGATCGTCGCGATGACTGGCGCGACCGGCACCGTGATCGGCGTACGCGTGCTGGAGCTGTTGAAGCGCGAGAAAGTCGAGACGCACCTGATCATGAGTGCATGGGCGGGGCAGACGCTCGCAGAGGAATCGACGCTCACCGTCGCGCAGGTCCAGAAGCTCGCGACGCACGTCTATGCGCCAGGCGATCAGTCGGCGCCGATTTCGAGCGGGTCGTTTGTCGTCGACGGCATGATCGTTGTCCCGTGCAGCATGCATACGCTGGCGGCGATCGCCCACGGTCTGGGCGACAATCTCATTCACCGGGCCGCCGACGTCATGCTCAAGGAGCGCCGGCGGCTCGTGCTCGGCGTGCGCGAATCGCCGCTGAGCGACATTCATCTCGAAAACATGCTGAAGCTGTCACGTATGGACGTCGTGATCTGCCCGCCGCTCCCGGCGTTCTACATCAAGCCCCAGAGCGTGGACGACGTGATTACGTATGCGGCGGTGCGATTGCTCGATCAAGTCGGCATCCACGTCGAATCGCCCGATCGCTGGAAGGGAACGCGGCGCCGCGCGCGCTAAGCAATGGTCCAGTCTTTGGCAATGCGTCCACGATTCGGTGTCTGCGCCGCCATTGTTGCTGCGCTTGCGTTGACCCTTCACGCACAGCCGCGGAACGCTCTTGCGA
>JBOGIZ010000225.1:0-4545 GCA_050747805.1 Vicinamibacterales bacterium
ACGCTTCGTCGTCATTCTCGCCGCCCTTGAGGTCGGCCGTGAGCACGACGTGCGCGGGTGAAAACGCCATTGCCGGATTGGCTTTGAGTGAGATCGACGGATGCTTCTCTTTGTCGCCGTGGGCCGCGGCAGCCGCGGGCAAGACAAGTGCGATCGCGAGAGGCAGCGCGAAACGTCTCATTTGAACCACCTCGGAGCCCGTAGGCGATTGTAGCAGACTATAATTCGGCTTCATGGCGCTGACGGCCACGACCATACCGTTGAGGCTGGCGACCGGTTCGCCGGCCTCAATCGACACCGATGTGATCGTCGTTCCGGTGTTTGAAGGCGAGATGCTTGCCGACGTGATGCCCGAGCTCGACGCCGCGGCGGGCGGAGAGGTTCGCCGCGCGCAGGCCTCCGGCGAGCTTTCCACTCGCCCGTTTGAGGTCTTTCTGACGCCGCTGGCGCATGGCTGGACGGCGCATCGTGTGGCGCTCGCGAGCGCGGGGCGGCCAGGCGACTTCACGCTCGACCGGCTGCGGAAGCTTGCCACGGCCGCCGCGTGGACGGCGCGGACCAGGAACATCGGGCGGATTGCGTTTCTCCTCCGCGGCGCCGGCGTGCCGACCGACGGCGTGCAGGCGATTGCGGAAGGGCTGACGCTCGCATCGTTCAGCGCCGATCAGTACAAGACCTCCGAGCGCATCGGGCCGCCGGCCGCGCAGATGACCGTCGCGGTTGCTGGCATGCACGCCGACTCGAGCTTGGAGCAGGCGCTCGAGCGCGGCCGCGTTCTCGCCGAATCGTCCAACCTGGCGCGGGCGCTCGCGAACGAACCCTCGAACGTCCTCACGCCGCGCGTGTTCGCGGAGCGCGCCGCTGCGATCGCGCGCGAGGGAGGAGTGGCGGTCGAGATTCTCGATGAGGATGAGATCGCCAGACTGAAGATGGGGCTGCTCCTGGGCGTGGCGCGGGGGAGCGTCGAGCCGCCGCGCGTGATCGTGCTTCGACACGATCCTCCGAATGCGCCGGCAACCCCCGTGCTCGGGCTCATCGGAAAGGGCATCACCTTCGATACCGGCGGGATCTCGATCAAGCCGGCCGATGGCATGGAGCGGATGAAGGACGATATGGCGGGCGGCGCCGCCGTCGTCTGTGCGATGCGCGCCATTGGAATACTCCGCGCGCCGATTCGCGTCGTCGGGGTCGTCCCGACGACCGAGAACATGCCGGGCGGCCGCGCGCTCAAGCCGGGCGATATCCTGACCGGGGCGAGCGGCAAGACCGTCGAGGTGATCAACACCGATGCCGAAGGGCGGCTGATTCTCGGCGACGGCGTCTGGTACGCGCGGCAGCTGGGCGCGACGCATTTCGTGGACGTCGCCACGCTCACTGGCGCGTGCGTCGTTGCGCTCGGAAAGGTCGCGTCGGGCCTCTTCGGGACGCCCGATGCCTGGCGCGACGTCGTCGCGCACGTGGCCGAGCGCGCCGGAGACCGGTGCTGGCCGATGCCGCTGTACGACGAATATTTCGATCAGCTCAAGAGCGACATCGCCGACATGATGAACACGGGCGGCCGAGCGGCCGGCGCGTGCACGGCCGCGATGTTCATCCGGCAGTTTGCCGGCGATGCACCGTGGGCGCATCTCGACATCGCTGGCACCGCCTGGGCCGATGAGGCCAAGCCGTTTCAGCCGAAAGGACCGATTGGGGTCGCCGTGCGGACGCTCGCGGAGCTGGCCTTTACCGCCGATCGCTGGCCCAAGGCGTAAGCGCCGCCGATCAGGGCGTCGGCGTGACGTGCAGGTGTTTGTGATCGGAGTACGGCTGCCGGCCGAATCGGATCAATAGGAGTTTGATCCCGATCAGAATCCCGCCGAACATCGCGCCGAGGATGGCCGCGACAACAAGCAGAATGACCACGGCGCCGAGCGCGCCGAGGATGACGTCGCCGAGGGACGTCTGGTGGACAGGCTGTTCGACGACCCGGACGATTATCGGCTGCTGAAGAAGGAGAAGGAACACCGGTTCCAGTTTACCGCCTTCCGCCCCCGCCCCCGCCCCCGCCCTCCGCCCTCCGCACCCCGCACCCCGCACTAATATGTCGCCTTCTTGCCCGCGATGCCGTTTGTCCGGGCCAACGCCTGCTGATACTTGAGCACCGCGTCGCAGAGCGCCTGCGCCACCTGCTGGCGGTACGCGTTCGTCTTGAGCAGCGACCCTTCCTGCTTGTTCGTCAGGAATGAGATCTCGGCGAGCACGCTCGGCATCGTTGCGCCGATGAGTACGACAAACGGCGCCTGCTTCACGCCAAGGTCGCGCAGCTGGTGGTTGCGCGCGCTCAGCCGTTTGACCATCGAGTGCTGCACCATCGCGGCGAAGTCGCGCGATTCGTTGATCTTGTTGTTGAGCGCAATCGCCTTCACGATATCCGGAAGGCTGTGCATCGGTTGCCCCGAGGAGGCATTCTCGCGCGCGGCGACCGCTTCGGCTTCGGGATTCATCGCAAAATTCAGGAAGTAGGTTTCGATGCCGTGCGCCTGCGCGCTCCGGCTGGCGTTTGCATGGATCGACAGGAAGAGGTCCGCGTTCTCCCGGTTGGCAATCTCGGTCCGCTCCTGCAGCGGGATGAACACGTCGCTGTCGCGGGTCATGATGACTTCGACGCCGGGCTGTTTGACGAGCAGCGCTTTCAGGCGCTGCGCGACGTCGAGCGTCAGGTCCGCCTCGTTGAGGCCGTCGGCCTGCGCGCCGGGATCGTGCCCGCCGTGTCCGGCGTCGATCACGATCCGCGACACGCGCAACCCGAGTTGGCGCGAGAGTGAAAACTTCCCGTTCAAGTTGGTGGCTGGTGGCCCGGTGCGGATCGCCGCGTCGGCGCCGGCCGCGGGCGCCGACGCCGGCGGATCGGCGTGAGGCACCGTCGGCTGCACGTCGGGCAGCGAGGTTTGAGGCACGCCTGGGTTGATGGCGAGCGCGGGCGGAGATGGCGGCGCCGCCACTGGCCGTACGGCGGGGACCGGCGCGGCTGCCGGTGGGGCCGGAGCGGGCGGGTCCGCCTCGGTCGCGCGACGGAAATCGACAACGAGCCGATACGGCCGGTACAGCGGGTACACCGTGTAGCCCGCGACACCGTCGAGATCGACGACGAGCCGCGTGGTGTCTCCGGGATGCCGCCCAAGGCGGACTTCTTTGATGATGTCATCGCTGAACTTGAGCGTCGCGTCCTGCAACGGCGGCGCCGCACGCACGTTCTTCAGATCGAAGAAGAGCCGGCGCGGATGTTCGATTTCTTCCTGGTGATACTGCACTTCGGCATCGAGATCGATTTCGAGCCGGATGCCGTTCGGGAGCGCGGTGCGGTGGATCTCCTTCAGGACGCGGGGACCGGACACGGCCACTGACGGGAAACTCGGGTCCGGCGCCGGATCCTTGGCCGGGGAAGCCGCGTCAGGCTCGGCCGCATCAGGATGCGCCGCTGCCGGTACGACCGCGGGTGTCGCCGTATCCGCGTCGAGGTCGGACAACGACGCGCTCGCCTTGGAAACGAATTTGCTCGCCGGGTACTGCGTCGTGAGCGCCGCGAAGAGGCGCTTCGCCGTCGCGAGATCCGAGGGATCGTTGAAGCGCTCGTAGGCGAGCCTCGCGAGATTGGCGCCCTGCCACAGCGCGTCGTCGCAATAGCCGCTGGTCGGATGCTTCCGCACCACGGCTTCGTATGCGACCACGACTTTCTTGATGTCGGCCCGCGTCGCATCGGTCGCCGTGCGGACGGCCTGCTCCTGCGTCATGGCGCGCTCATACATGGCCCGCGCCGTGTCGTCGGCTCGAGCGGGCGCGGCGATCAGCCAGAGGCCCGCGAGCGCTGCTGCAATTCGGTATGTCATAGGAAACCGCCTATCGAAGCTGCGCATCGACTTCGTCGAAGTAGTCTTTCTTCACGAGAACTTCCCGTGGTTTGCCGCCCGCGGCGGCCGAGACGAGGCCGTCCATTTCCATCATGTCCACCAGCCGCGCCGCGCGGCTGAATCCGATCCGCAGCCGCCGCTGCAGGTACGAGATCGACGCCTGCCAGCTCGTGACCACGATGCGCGAGGCTTCGTCGTACAGCTCGTCTTTCTCGAACTCCATCTGCTCCTGCGCACCCTTTTCGTCGGCGGTGACCGTCGTGTCGTACGTCGGCCGGCCCTGCTTGCGGAGGAAGCTCGCCAGGCGGGCGCTTTCCTGCTCAGAGATGTAGGGGCCGTGCAGGCGCACGAACCGCGACGAGGCCGGAGGCAGGTAGAGCATGTCGCCCTTCCCCAGGAGTTGTTCGGCGCCGTTCCCATCGAGAATCGTGCGGGAGTCGGTCTTCGACGACACGCGGAACGAGATGCGCGCGGGTAGGTTCGCCTTGATCAGGCCGGTGATGACGTCGACCGACGGCCGCTGCGTCGCGAGGATCAGGTGCACCCCGGCGGCGCGCGCCTTCTGCGCCAGGCGGGCGATGAGTTCTTCCACCTTCTTGCCGACGATCATCATCATGTCGGCAAACTCGTCGATGATCACCACGATGTTCGGCAG
>JBOGIZ010000226.1:0-6416 GCA_050747805.1 Vicinamibacterales bacterium
ACGCGATACTTCGGCACACACACCCGGCACCATCAGCACTCCAGCACCTTCAGCACCCTTGGCACGATTAGCACCCTCAGTGCTGCCTTTCACAATTACGGTGACGTATTCGGGCGTCGAGGCGCCCGCCGCGCAAGGCGCGAGGAGGAAGAATACCGGGAGTATTCGACCGACGAGCAACGCCGCGCGGCGGGATGCCTCGGCGGCCGAATGTCGCCGTCATTGTGAAAGGCAGCACTAAGCGATCCCGCGAGCCGACTATCGGTTATCCGCAGCCAGTTTGCGAACGCTTCTCATAGTCGCTGTCGTCTCCGGTCTTGCGACCGGAACATGAGCGTGGGTCGCTGACAACGTGTACGCGGCCAGAATTCGCTCGCCGGGCAACAGTTACGGATTGACCACGCGGTCCGAGGCGACCGACGGCGGCTGGCGGAGCGACGCTGTGCTCTTGGCGTCAGTTCCCGGCGACACGGAACTCGACGCTGTTGCGAAACGCGCGAACGTCGAGCTGACGCGTCTCGGGCGTTATCCAACGGTTGATTTGTACTCTGTCAAGGCGAAACGACTGCGTCGTGGGTGCTGCCGGTTGCTTCAGAGGCCGCGAACCTCGAAGCCGAAGGCGCGCGCCGCCGCGCCAAGCGCTGTATCGTGCGTCGCCATCTCGGTCAACGGTCCCACGCGGTCGCGCCAGATTAGCGCGGTGGCCAAATGGATGGCGTCGAGCGTGCCGATCGCTGTCGGCATCGGTTCGCTCGCCCGGTTCAACACCGGCGGACGCAGCAGCACCAGGTCAATGGCTTCGAGCCAGTCAGTGACGATGCCTATCCGTGCAGCCGCCTCGTCCATCGACAGCGCGCCTTGGATGCGCAGCCGATCAATGGTGCGCGCGCTTTCGAGGGCGATCAGCTCACTCAACACGAGTCCGTCGTAGCGTCGCAGGTCCGCGAGAGCGCCAGGCTCACGCAAGACAATGCGCAACAGCGCCGACGTATCGACGTACGCGATCACCTGCGGTGCCGATCTTCAAGCAGAAGGGCGACGCTGTCAGTACGCTTGGACGCCTTGGGGGGAAGCTTCAGATCGCGAAGTCGACGCTTTGCCTTGCGGAACTCGAGCGGCTGCGCGGTGTACGGAACGATTCGAGCCACCGGCGTGTTCCGGTCGAGCACGGTCAGTGTGCCACCGTTTCGCACGGTTCGGAGATGTTCGCTGAGACGCGCCTTGAGATCGGCGATGCGGACGTCGCTCATGACCAGTTATGGTCACAAAAAGGTCATGACTAGTCAAGATGGCGGAGAGGAGTGGGATTCGGACTTTCCTCGATCCTTTAGATTCTGTAAGTTACAGATTCCACAATGCCAGGGTTGCCGTGCGTGCCGCCGATGCCGTCGCGCCTTGCCCGCCATTGCCCGCCGGAACCTCAATTGGAGATGCGCTCCGGCCGGATCAGGGGCGTCGATGTTCACGGCGCGGTATCGAGATCAGATGTGCATGGTAATATCGAGGTATTACTATGCCGACCATTACAGTCAAGCTGGACAAGAAGCGGGCAGATCGCCTTGCGCGATGGGCGAAACGCAGCAAGCTCCCGAAGTCCGAGGTCATCCGAGCCCTGATCGACCGCGCAGGCCCCATCGAGTCTGGAGACGACCTCATCGAATGGGTTGACGCGGCATCCGGGAAAGGTCTCGGTCTGGCACAGAAGGCACGGTGAGCCGGCCAGCGCTGCTCGACAGCTCCTATCTGATCGATCTTGAACGCGAGGCTGCCGCGGGCAAGGTCGGACCGGCGCGCAAGTTCCTGTCATCGCTGCGCGGGCGCCCGCTCGTCGTCTCGATCGTCAGCGTTGAGGAACTTTTGGAAGGCGCCATCGACGAAGCGGCAGCCCTTGCAGCATTGCAGCGGTTTACCATTCAAGGACTGCACCTCACACAGGCGAGACGGTGCGCTCTGCTCCAGCGTCGTGCGTCACAACGTCTTGGCGAGAACGACGCGTGGCTCGTTGCCACCGCCGAATCGCTCGATGCAGACATCGTCGGGGCAGACCGTACAGCGTTCGAGCGACTCGGCGCGCGCTACATGCGCTTTCGTTAGAAGTTCGCCCCACCTGGGGCGGGTCCAGTGCGCCGCCCTCGGCCATTATTAGTGTCCGCACCATCTGCTGCATGAACAGCGCCTCGGGATGCGGCGCGGATCCGAGGATCTGCACGCGCCGCGAGGCCAGGTCGATGACGAATACCGTGTCGAACGTGACCAGACCTCGCCACGTCCAGACCTCCGTCGTGAAGAAATCGGCGCACGCAATACCGCCCCAATGCGCGTTCACAAATGTTTGCCATGACGTGGGCCGCTGCGGGACCGGCGGTAGGGTCGCCGCCTTCACGATGCGCCGAATGGTCGAGCGGCCCACGCCACGGCCAACGTTCTGCAGGGCGCCCTGGATCGTCAGTGAGACGCCGGCGGTGCCCACCAAGCTGACGCGGCAGAAGCCGGTTCTCTTCCATCAGGTACGCGACGGCGTCGCGCTCCCGGCGGCCGAGCCAGCCGGTCAGCACGCCGAGTACCCTCTGCAGCGCCGCGAGGTCGATCACGAGCCGGAGCTCATATCATGGCCGGCGCGACGGATGTCGGCCGACGTGTGGACCAGTACGCCGTCGCGAGAGTTGGTACACTGCCCGCGGCGCTAGGTGAACACAGAGCGCCACGAGACAGCATGCTTTCTTCGCGGACCATTTCTCGGAGCTTTCCTTATGAGCGCGACGCTGATGCTCAGCATGGACGCATAGGCGATGATCGGTCAATCGATAGGCCCGTACGTGGTGCTGTCAAAACTGGGCGAAGGCGGAATGGGCGAGGTCTATCTCGCCCGCGACACCCGTCTCAATCGAGACGTCGCTGTCAAAGTCCTGCCGCCGTCGTTCGCGCAGGATCCGGATCGGCGCGCTCGGTTCTAGCGTGAAGCGCAGTCCATCGCGGCGCTCTCGCATCCAAACATTCTGGCGATTTACGACACCGGTGTCAGCGGCGGTATCCCGTTCATCATCACGGAGCACCTCGCCGGCGAGACGCTGCGAGTACGGCTGGCGAACGGCCTGCTGTCGCAGAGGAAGGCGAGCGAAATCGCGACGCAAATTGCGCGCGGTCTCGCGGCCGCGCACGAAAAGGGTATCGTTCATCGCGACCTCAAGCCCGACAACATCTTCATCCTTCCCGACGGACATGTGAAGCTGCTGGACTTCGGCCTCGCGCGGCCTGCCGTGACCGCGAGCGGCGCGACCGAGACCGTCGCGGCCATCACCGATCCGGGCTCGGTGATGGGCACGATTGGATACATGGCGCCCGAGCAGGTCCGAGGGCAGGCGGCCGACACGCGCACGGATCTGTTCGCGTTCGGACTGATTCTCTATGAGATGCTCACCGGCCGTCGCGCGTATCAGCGCGAAACGCCGGCCGAGACGATGACGGCGATTTTGAAGGAGGACCCACCGGAGATGACCGGATTGCGGCCGGACCTCTCGCCGGCGCTCGATCGCATCGTGCGCCACTGCGTCGAGAAGAGTCCGTCCGAGCGATTTCAGTCCGCACGCGACATCGCATTCGCACTCGAAGCGCTGTCTGGATCGGGCACCGCCACATCATCCCCTCAGGTCGCCGCTGCCGCACGAGTACCGCGTGGGTGGATTCATCCAGTGCTCTGGAGCGCGAGCATCGTCGTCGCCGCGGCGGCTGGCGTCGCCGGCGCGAGACTGATGAGGCCACCCGAGTCGCAGGTGTCCTACGAACGCAAGACGTTCGACGTTCACCCCATTTTCAATGCCCGTTTCCTACCCGACGGCAAGTCCATCGCTTACAGCGCGATGAATGCGGAGTTGCAGACCGAGTTGTTCGTGCTGCACGACGGCCGCGTCGCCCCCGAGCGAATCGCCGAGCCCGGTACGCATTTGCTGTCCGTCTCGTCGAAAGGCGAGCTGGCCGTGCTGACGGGCGCGCGGTACATCCTTCATCGATTGTTCACCGGGACGCTGGCGCGGATGATGCCCGGCGGCGCTCCTCGGCCGTGGATGGACAACGTGCGCGAAGCCGACTGGGCACCGAACGGAGAGTCGATCGCCGTCGTGCACGACCTCGGCAACGGACACGACCAGCTCGAGTTTCCCGCCGGCACGCCGCTTTATGAGGTGACGGGGTATCTCAGCGATCCACGAGTGTCGCGCGACGGCCAGCGCGTCGCGTTCGTCGAGCATCGTTTCCGCTTCGATGATCGCGGGTTCGTCAAAGTGGTCGATCGCAACAAGAAGGTGACGACGCTCACAGGCGAGATGTGGGGCATAGAGGGGTTGGCCTGGTCTGCCGACGGCACACAGATCTTCTTCTCCGGTTCCAGGGGGACGAGGCGCGGCAGCGTCAACTACGAGCCGCATGTTGTGGCCGCCGCTGCCGGCCCGACCAGCGCGCGTCTTGCGCTGCCGACGATGAGCGACGTCATCGTCCAGGACGTCGCGCCCGACGGCCGGTGGCTGATCGACCGGCGCGAGGATCGTGACGGCGTCGTCGTGAAGTTCGCGGAGACGACCGTCGAGCAAGACGTGCAGTGGCTCGATAATCCGAACCGAGGCGTTCTCTCTCGCGATGGCACAGTGCTCGCGTTTTCAGACCAGGCCGCTGGCTCCGGCTCGGACTACGGCGCCATGCTGCTGACGTCCACCAGCCTCGCACCCGTCAGGCTGGGCGACGGCGCACCTCGGACGCTTGGCATCTCGCCGGATTTGAAGTGGGTGGTAGCGTTGGTGCCGTCGACGGCGCAGGACGTCGTCTACCCCACTGGCACAGGCGAACCGAAGCTGCTGAAGGTGCCGAGCGGGACGTTCAAGTTCGCGGGATGGTTCAGCGACAGCGTGCACGTCCTGGTCTGCGCCGCTCCTCCGACCAACGGTTGTGCGAAGTACTCGATTCTCGGCGGACCGCCGACGCCGGTGGCCGACGATGCGACCTGGAACGCGATGATGATGGACGACAATTCGGCCATGTTCGCTGATGCGAAGGGGAAATGGTGGCTCACTCGTCCAGGCGGGTCGCGGATCGAAGCGCGACCGCCGGATGTCGCGATCCTCGGCCTGGCCGGAGGCACCAGCGTTTATGTCGCTCGCCCAACGTCGAGGTGGGAGTCCTCCATTGAGAAATACGATGTGGCGACCGCAAACAGTTCACCGCTCATGAAGATTCCCGCTCCTCACGATGCGGGGCTCGTCAGCGTCGTCATAACGTCGATCAGCGGGACACCAGACAGGCTGGCTTACTCGTACGCGTACCGGCGTATTCAATCGACGTTGGAGATTGCGACTGGGATACGGCGGTAGGTCCTGTCCCTGTTGAAAACTCCGTCTGCGCGTGATCCGATCCGGTGGACGGTTTGATTACACGTATGAGTCTGTTCAGCGGCCTTCAATCGATGCTCCGCGCGAACGTCCGTCGCGCGCAGACCGAGGCGGACATGCAGGCGGAAACGTCCGCTCACATCGCGTTAGTCCGTCGTTTTGTCGCCTGCAGCCGACGTGTGCGGAAACCGTACTGAGATGACGTCGAGGCCGTCGATGCCAGCGAAGTCGTTCGGATTGCAGGTATACACAGGAAGACCGTTCGCGAGGGCGATCGCCGCAATCATCGCGTCAATAGCGCGGGCGTTCACCTTTCGGCCGGCGCGACGGAGCGAGGCGGCCACGCGACCAAACGCTCGTGCCGCCTGCGCGTCAAACGGCAACGGATCGAAGTCGGCCTCGGCCTGCTGAAGGTGCGCCTGGCGCGCCGCACGCTCCGCGTCTGTCGACGCGACCAGTGGTCCCACGGACAGCTCCGCCAGTGTCACGGCCGTAATGAGTGGCTCCTGTGGCAAGGCGCTGGTGTCCGTCATTCGCGACAACATGATGAGGGTGTTCGTGTCCAACACACCCCGGCGCCGTTGGACCACCGGATCGGTCACAGAGACCCGTCCAGCACGCGGTCAAGCTCGATTCGGAGTTGTGCGGGGTCGACGACCGGCAATCGTCGCCAGCGCTCAACGAGCACTGCGGCTGGAAGAGGACGACGTGCGAGCGGGCGAAGCTCGGCGATCGGTTGGCCGTCACGGGTGACCGTGAGGGCCTCGCCTCTGGCCACGCGATCGAGGACGTCACCGCCACGGTTCCGAAGTTCCCTGACCGTAATCTCGCTCATGGCCGCATTGTCTCACCGGTGAGACCTGGAAACCAAGCCGTACGTGGAGGGTCAGACCCCTGTCAGTCTGACGACAATTCTATTGTATTCAATAACTTACGACGTTCGTTCGCCCGCTGGCAATAATGATTTTTGCTAAGTCCTTCGTGATCAATGCTTTAGAGCAGTTTCGGCTTGTACATAGTACGCGGTCGTGGTACTTCTGA
>JBOGIZ010000227.1:0-3607 GCA_050747805.1 Vicinamibacterales bacterium
GCACACTGACGGCGTTCCATCGGTGGACCCGCGATTCGACGGCGGCATCCTGCTCCGGCAGTTCGTCTTCGGCCGTCGCGATCAGACATTCGTCGTGGCCGAACCGGAAGCGGAGGTGGTCATCCGCTTCGGCGCCTCGGTGCGGATTGTCGCAGGCGCCGGGTATCGTGCGGCCTCGCTGACAGGACTGAGCGGTGCCAGCGGCAGTCTGAGCGTACAGGTCGGCCGCTGACGCGCGCTCGAGACTCCTTGGTGCGTTTTGACGCGCGGTGGACGTAGGCTGGAGGCATGCGACCGGTCGGTCCGTGATGTCATCGCTCGCGCGCCTCGACATGGTCATGCGGTCGTGGGTCGTCGCGCACCGACTCGCGGCGTTGACGCCTCCCCTGTATCTGCTCACCGTCATCGGCCGGTTCGGCGGCATCTGGATCGTCATCGCGATCGGGCTCGCCGCCGTCAGGCGCCTCTCGTGGCGGGAGGCGGGCCGCGTCGTGCTGACGGTCGTCCTCGCGCTGGCGATGTCTGATTACGTACTCAAGCCGATCGTGCATCGATCGCGGCCGTTTATCGCCGCGCCTTCGGTTCCCGTCATTGGCCGCCCGCCGCACGATTCCTCGTTCCCATCAGGGCACGCGACCTCGTCGTTTGCGGGCGCGGTGTCGCTGGCGCGCGTGCTGCCAGAAGCCGCGGTCGTCTGGTGGACGCTCGCGGTGGCGATTGCGTACTCGCGCGTCTACATCGGCGTGCACTATCCGTTCGACGTCGTTGCCGGCGCGGCGCTGGGGGGCGCGATTGCGCTGCTGACGCAAACGCTCGCGCGCAGGCGCGCGAGGCGCGCGCCGTAATACGCCCTTCGCACCTGGTGTCTCGTACTTCCGCCGGTGCTGATGGTGTCCATCCCGGGGAATCAGACGATCGGGACTACGGTGGCGCGAGGCGCGCGTACACGAGCCGCTCGAAACCCGTTCATGGCGCGTGCGGATCGCGGATCCGCAGCCGGTCGTGTACGGACGCGAGGACGTCGCCGCACGGAGCCGCGAGTTTCACCGAGATCAGGTCGTCGGCACGGGTCCGGCCGAGATTGACGACGGCCACCGGTTTCGACGCGCGGGCGGCGGCCTGCACGAAGCGGTAGCCCGAAAACACCATCAGCGAGGATCCAACGACCAGCAGCGCGTCCGCCGCGTCGAGCCAGTCGAACGCCACCGCAAGGCGCGCCGGCGGCACACCCTCTCCGAAAAAGACGACATGCGGCTTCAGAATGCCGCCGCAATCGGGACAGGCGGGCACGTCGACCGAGCCGTAGTCGATGTTGCTCAGTTTCGCATCGCCATCCGGCGCCGCGCCTTCCATCGTCGCGCCCGCGAGGTGACCGTTGCGCGCGACCAGACGCGCCTGAAAATCTTCGCGCGACGTGAGCGCGCCGCATCCGAGACACTGCACCGTATCGAGGCGGCCGTGCAGGTCGATGATGCGTCGGCTGCCTGCGCGGCCGTGCAGGCCATCGACGTTCTGCGTGATGACGCCGTCGATGAACCCGGCCGCTTCGAGCGATGCGAGCGCCGCGTGCGCGCGGTTCGGGGTCGCGTGCACGATCCGTCCCCAGCCGACGACGCTGCGTGCCCAGTAGCGGCGGCGCACCGCCTCGTTCGCGACGAACTGCTGATACATCACCGGTTGCGGATGCTTCCAGTCGCCGTTCGTGTCGCGGTAGTCGGGGATGCCAGACTCGGTCGAGCAGCCCGCGCCGGTGAGGACGAGCACGCGCCGATGGATCGTCAGGAAATCCGCCAGCCGATCGATTGCGCCGTCGATGAGCACGCCGTCAATTGTGCCGTACTTCGATTCGCTACAGTCTTGGAATGACTCAAAATATTGATATAATCCTCTGACGTGGCGAGCGACAGAGCCAGCCTTCTTCGTGAACGCGGCATTCAAGTGACGGCTCAGCGGCTGGCGGTGCTGCGGGCCGTGGGATCACAGCCGCACGTGACCGCCGAGAGTGTCGCAGACGCAGTCAGGGCCGAGATCGGCACCATCTCGCTGCAGTCGGTGTACGACGCCTTGAACGTGCTGGTCGCCGCGAATCTCATTCGCCGCATTCAGCCAGCCGGTTCGCCGGCGCGTTTCGAGGACCGGGTTGGCGACAATCATCATCATCTCATCTGCAGAATGTGTGGCCGCGTGGTCGACATCGATTGCGCTGTCGGCTCCGCTCCGTGTCTGACGGCGATTGACGACATGGGGTATCAGATCGACGAGGCCGAGGTCGCGTACTGGGGACGCTGTCCGGATTGTCTGCGGAAGTCCCGCGCATCGGTCAGGTTGGAGGCGGCGGCTCGGCGGCGCGGCCGACGCACAACAGCAAAGAAACAGAAGAGGACACGGTAATGGACAACGAACAGAAGTGCCCGTTCTCGGGCAGCACGCATACCGGCCGATCGAATCGCGACTGGTGGCCGAATCAGTTGGATCTGAGGGGCCTTCATCAAAATCCCCCGTCGCGCGCTCCCATGGGCGCCGGCTTCAACTACGCCGAAGCGTTCAAGACGCTCGATCTCGATGCCTTGAAGAAGGACATCGAGACAGTGATGACGACATCGCAAGAATGGTGGCCCGCGGATTTCGGCCACTATGGACCGCTCCTCATCCGGATGGCGTGGCATGCCGCGGGCACCTATCGCATCCACGATGGACGCGGCGGCGCGGGAAACGGAGAACAGAGATTCGCGCCGCTGGACAGTTGGCCCGACAATGCGAACCTCGACAAAGCGCGCCGGCTGCTGTGGCCGATCAAGAAGAAGTACGGGCGAACGATCTCGTGGGGCGATCTGATGGTGTTCGCCGGCAACTGCGCGCTGGAATCGATGGGATTCCAGACGTTCGGTTTCGGCGGCGGACGGGAAGATGTCTGGGAGCCGACCGAGGTCAACTGGGGCACCGAGGACACGTGGCTCGCGGAGAAGCGGTACACGGGCGAGCGTCAGCTCGACAATCCGCTCGCCGCCGTCCAGATGGGCCTCATCTATGTCAATCCGGAAGGGCCCAACGCCAACCCCGATCCGCTCGCCTCCGCGAAGGACATTCGCGAAACGTTCCGCCGCATGGCGATGAACGACGAGGAAACGGTGGCGCTCATCGCCGGCGGCCACACGTTCGGCAAGACGCACGGCGCCGGGCCCGCGACCGATGTCGGGCCCGAGCCCGAAGCGGCGCCGATCGAGGCGCAGGGCCTCGGCTGGTTGAGCAGCTACAGGAACGGCAAGGGAGCGGACGCGATCACCAGCGGTCTCGAAGTCACCTGGTCGAACGCGCCCACGAAGTGGAGCAACGGCTTCTTCGAAAATCTGTTCGGCTACGAGTGGGAGCTGACGAAGAGTCCGGCCGGCGCGCACCAGTGGAAGCCGAAAGGAAATGCAGGCGCGGGTACAGTGCCGGACGCGCACGACGCATCGAAGCATCAGGCGCCATCGATGTTGACAACGGACCTTTCTCTGCGTTTCGACCCGATCTATGGTCCGATTTCAAGGCGATTCTACGAGCATCCCGACGAGTTTGCCGATGCGTTTGCACGCGCGTGGTTCAAGCTGACCCATCGCGATATGGG
>JBOGIZ010000228.1:0-18994 GCA_050747805.1 Vicinamibacterales bacterium
TTGAACGGGGGCGGCGGCGGCGGCGCCGGCGCGCGGCCTTGAGCCGCCAGATTGACGATGAGCGCGGATGACGCAGCCAGCAGCCCGCCGACGAACAGGCGGACGCTCGACCGGCCGAACTTACGCATAGCCTTCTCCTTCATATGAAACCCACGAGCATATGAGAAACGCACGGGGACTTGAGCGTGATCTGCGGCCTGCCCGCGCAAGCCGCGCTAATGCTAACGCATCTACTACCAGTAATGGTAACGATGGAATCGTGATATTTCTAAGAGGTTATGTTTCCTCGTTTCAAAGCGATAGCGGGAAGCGCCGCGATCGCCGCGCTGGCCGCCGTGGCGGCGTGCGGCGGGTCGAATCAGCCGGCGGCCCAGAAACCGGCGCCCGACGCGAAGAAGGTTGACCCGGCGACCGCCGGAACCATTTCCGGGAAAGTCCTCATAGACGGCAAATTGCCCGACAATCCGGTCATCAATATGGCCTCCGATCCGGCGTGCGTCGCGGCGAACGCGGGCCACGAGGTGCGCGGGGAGAGCTACGTCGCCGACAACGGCGGCCTTGACAACGTGTTCGTGTACATCAAGGACGGCCTCGGCAATAAGTATCTCTTCGACCAGCCGATGCAGCCAGTCAAACTCGACCAGAAAGGCTGCCATTACGTGCCGCACGTGCTTGGCGTTCGCGTGGCCCAGCCGCTCGAGATCGTCAACGACGACACCACGCTGCACAACGTGCACGCCATGCCGCTGACGAACCAGGAGTTCAATATCGGCCAGTCGGTTCGGGGGCAGTCGAACAACGTGACGTTCACCGCGCCTGAAGTGCTGATCCCGTTCAAGTGCGACGTGCACATCTGGATGAACGCGTACGTCGGGGTCGTCGATAATCCGTATTTCGCAGTGACCGCGGATGGCGGCACGTTCTCGCTGAAGCAGGTCCCGCCTGGCACCTACACGGTCGAGGCCGTGCACGAAAAGCTCGGCAGACAGACACAGACCGTCACCCTCGGCGACAAGGAATCGAAGGAGATCACCTTCACGTTCAAGGCACAATAGCGATGACCAGCCGACCAATGCCCATCGACCCTCGGCCCTCGCCCATCGACCCTCGGCTATCGGACATCGACCATCGGCCATCGGACATCGACCATCGACCATCGGCTATCGACCATCGGCCATCGGACATCGACCATCGGCCATCGGCTATCGACCCTCGGCCATCGCCCATCGCCCATCGCCCATCGGCTATCGACCATCGGCCATCGAACTCGCGCCTCGCCGTGCACCGCTTCGCGCAGCTTCTCACCGCCTGCACGGTCATTCTCATCGCTGCGGGCGGAATGGTGACGAGCACGGGCTCGGGGCTGTCGGTGCCCGACTGGCCGACCACGTATGGCTGGAACATGTTCATGTTCCCGCTGAGCAAGATGGTCGGCGGCATCCGCTACGAACACGGCCACCGGCTGATTGCGAGCAGCGTCGGCTTTCTGACGATCATCCTGGCGGTGTGGATCTGGCGCGTCGAACCGCGGCGGTGGGTGCGGCGGCTGGGGTTCGTGGCGCTTGGCGCGGTCATTCTTCAGGGGCTGCTCGGCGGCCTGACCGTCCTGCTCCTGCTGCCGCCGGCGGTGTCGATCGGCCACGCCGGTCTCGCGCAGATCTTTTTCTGCATTCTTCTGACGCTCGCGGTGGTCACCTCGCCGCGATGGATCGACACGCCGGCCGTGCCTGACGATCCGACGCTGCGGCGCCTCGCGCTCTTGACGACGGTCGCCATTTACGTCCAGATTCTTCTGGGCGCGACCATGCGGCACACCGGCGCGGGCCTGGCGATTCCGACGTTTCCGCTGGCGTTCGGGCACCTGATTCCGCCCATCTGGGACCCGCGGATCGCGATCAATTTCGCGCACCGGGCCGGCGCGGCGGTCGTGACAGTCCTGATCCTCGCGACGGCCGGGCACGCGCTCTATCATCACCGCCGCATCGGCGCGGTCGCGCGGCCGGCCATCATGTTGCTCGTGTTCGTCTCGCTCCAGATCGCGCTCGGCGGGCTCGTCATCCTGACGGCGAAGAATCCCGACATCAACACGGCGCACGTCGTCAACGGCGCCTTCGTGCTCGGGACATCGCTGCTGCTGACGCTTCGCACGTGGCGGGCATGCTTCGAAGAACGGCGTCGGGCGGTTTCCGCGCCTGGCCTCGCCCGATCCGCCGCCGCCCACCCGGAAATGCTCGGGGGCACGGCAGGAGCCCGTCCATGAGATCGGGCGCCGTTGCGCTGACCGCGCCGCCCGCCCGCGCGCGCGATTTCGTCACGCTGATGAAGCCGCGCGTCAACGGGCTCGTCGTCGCGTCGACGCTCGCGGGATATGCGATGGCCGGCGGCGAGGCGCTCGGGGTCGTCCGCATCTGCGCGCTATTGGCCGGGACGTTCTTCGTCGCCGGCGGCGCGGCGGCCTTCAACCAGGTCCTCGAGCGGGACCTCGACGCGCGGATGCGCCGAACCCGGATGCGCCCGATGGCGGACCAGCGGCTGCAGCCGATCGAAGGCGCGATGTACGCGAGCGTCCTTGCGCTCACCGGGCTGGTCGTCATCGTCGCCGCGTCGAACGTGCTGGCCGCCGCCGTCGCGCTCGCCACGCTGGTCGTCTACGTCGCGATCTACACGCCGCTCAAACGCCGGACGTCGTTCAGCACCGTCGTCGGCGCGATCCCGGGCGCGCTGCCGCCGATCATCGGCTGGGCCGCGGCGGAAAACGCGCTGCCCGCGCCCGCCTTGACGCTTTTCGCGATCATGTTCCTGTGGCAGCTCCCGCACTTCCTGGCGATCGCGTGGATGTACCGCGACGACTACGCGCGCGCCGCGTTTCCGATGCTGCCGGTGCTCGAGCCCGACGGCCGCAGCACGGGGCGCCAGTCGGTGGTGTACGCGGCGGCGCTCCTCCCGGTCAGCCTGGCGCCGATGCTGCTGCACGTCACGGGCCGGCTGTACTTCGCGGGTGCGCTCCTGCTCGGCCTCGGGTTTCTCGCGATCACCATTCGCTTCGCCCTGACGCGATCCGCGCGGGACGCGCGGCGCGTGTTTTTCAGCTCGATCCTCTACCTTCCGCTGCTCTGGATCCTGATGATCGCCGACAAGCTGTGAGTGTCGCTCGTTCGGCTCATGATGCTTTCGTTTCTTCCCACGCTCAACGCGATCCTGAACGCGACCGCCGCGGTGCTGCTCGGCGTCGGCTGGGTGTTGATCCGCCGCAAGCGCATCCGGTGGCATCGCCGGGTGATGATCGCGGCGTTCTCGGTCTCGGTCCTGTTCCTGATCTCGTATCTCACCTATCACGCGGTCGCGGGCGTCCGGTACTTCCAGGGCCGCGGCACGATCCGCGCGGTCTATCTCACCATCCTTTTCACACACACCGTGCTCGCCGTCGTGATCGTGCCGCTCGCGCTGATCACGCTCAGCCGCGCGCTGTCGGCGCGGTTCGATCGCCACCGCGCGATCGCGCGCTGGACGCTGCCGATCTGGATGTATGTCTCGGTGACGGGCGTCGTCGTCTATTTGATGCTGTACTAAACGGGGTTCCAAGGGTTCCAGAGGTTCCAAGGGTTCCGGCGGTTCCGGAACCCCTGGAACCTCTCACTTATTGAATCTGCGTCACGTCCCTTGTGTCGGCGGACGGCGCGACGGGTGCGATCGATAGAACGCGTCCGCTCAGAGCGTCCATGACCTGTACCGACGACCGACACGGCGTGGGTAGCTTGTCCCCGCTCAGGATCACCACCGCCCGAACGATACTCTCGGGCGGGTCGGGCTTCGGATTGAATCCAGGGCTCGAGGCCGGATTCACGGTCGGTGGTCCCGCAAACGTCGCCTGCACCGTTTGCCCCGGCGCGATGCCCACGAATGCGGTCCGCTGCGCCGCACGCCCGTCGCGATCGACAAACAGGATGGCTCCTCCAGCGCTGATCGCGTTCACTTGGGCGGAATGCGGCTGCCGGTCAGCGAGCTCCCGCCGGCACTGAAGAGCAGGTTGTTGCTGGTGTCATAGAACGACACGGTGAACGGCCCTTTGAGCGTGCGCTTCGCGGGGTCGTACTTCAACGTTCCAGTCGCGACAAACGTGCCGTCCCACACGCCGTTCGTGAATTCGAACTGAACCAGCGTGAAGCTCACGGTGTTGCCAGGCTTCTCCTGCCACGTCCCCTGACCGGTGATCTGCGCGTCGGTTTCCGTTTCGACCAGACCGCCGCCCGCGCCGAAGGTAATCATCGCGAGAAACGGCGGAGGGAATCCCCCGCCCGGTGTCACGTTGAACATCCAGGTGCCCTCGACATCCGGGTTTCCCGGGCCGCCCGGCCCGGGCTGCGCGAATGCCGGCGCGGCGCCGATCGTGAGCGAGAGCAGCAGTGCGGCACCTACGCGAGTGAAGCCAAGAAATCTCCTCATCGTGTCCTCCAAGAATCTGCGGTGGCGCTCCATGCGCCCACGGCGTCAGAGTCGCCCCCCGCCTGAGGAGGATCAATTTTCGCCGGATGAGGATTCCCTGAGTTTCCTGTGAGGAGCGATTTCCCAGGGAAATTGCCCCTATAATGACCAGCGCCGAGTCCGGGCGCGAGCAGTTTAATGAAAGTACCCTTCGGAGATCTGACGCTCGACCTCCGCACCGGTGAGCTGTTCCGCGCCGGGGCGTCCTTGAAGCTCCAGCCGCAGCCGGCGAAAGTCCTGGTGCTCCTCGTCCGCCGGGCCGGCGAGATCGTCAGCCGCGAGGAAATCGTCCGTGAGGTCTGGGGCAGCGAGACGTTCGTCGATTACGAACAGGGGTTGAACTACGCCGTCCGGCAGATTCGGGCGGCCCTGCAGGACGAGGCCGAGCACCCGCGCTACATCGAAACGCTGCCGAAGCGCGGCTATCGATTCATCGCCGTCATTGAAAAGGACTCAGCCGCCGCAGGTGGGGCAACCACACTGGCGCAACTGCCGGCTCCGGCGATCAGCGATCATCCACAGCAGTGGCGGAGCGGCCGGACGATGTCCGCGGTTGCCGCGGCGGTGATCATCCTGGCCGGCGTGTCGATCTTTCTAATGCGGCATCTGCGGTCGCCCGCGGCCAAGCCGGACAAGCTCATGGTCGCCGTGCTGCCGCTGCGAGATCTCAGCGGCGAAAAACAGCAGGCGTATTTTAGCGACGGTATGACCGAGGAGCTGATCACCGAGCTGGGGCGCATTCAGCCCACCCGCCTGGCCGTCATTGCCCGAACGTACAGCATGGCCTACCGCGACAGCAACAAGACGGCGAGCCGCATTGGCCAGGAGCTGGGCGTGCAGTATGTCGTCGAAGGCAGCATCCGGCGCGAGGGCCAGCGCCTGCGTATCACGGCGCAACTCGTGCAGGCCTCCGACCAGACGCAGGTATGGGCCGAAAGCTACGACCGCGACGCCCGCGAGATCCTCGCGGTCGAAGGCGAGGTCGCGCGAGCGATCAGCCAGGCCATCGGCCGCGATCTATTGCCGACCGGGACGACGACCCACCGGACCATGAATCCAGAGGCGTACGACAACTACTTGCGTGGAAGGTATTTCTGGAACAAAGGGACGGCGGAAGGGTATGCCCTGGCGCTGAAGTATTTCGGCAGCGCCGCGACCGAGGCGCCAACCGACGCGGCGCCGCATGCGGCCCTGGCCGAAACGCACAACATGACGGGCTACTGGATGATCGCGCCGCCACGCCAGGTGTTTCCGCTGGCAAAGCAAGAGGCCGCACGCGCGCTGGAGCTGGATCCGTCGCTGCCCGAGGCGCACGCGGCACTGGGCTACGCGGAGATGGAATACGACTGGGACCTCATCGGCGCGGAACAGGAATTCACGCACGCGCTGGAGCTCGATCCCAACTCCGCGAGCACGCACGAGTGGTACGGCACTCTGCTCTTTGTCTCCGGCCGCATCCCTGCAGGGCTGCAGGAGATTGCCGTCGCCCACAGCCTCGATCCACTGTCAATGCACGTCACCATGGTCGACGCCTCGGGCCAGTACATGATGCGCCGGTACGACGAGGCGATCCGCGAACTCGGTGCGATGCGCGAAGTCGACCCGGCCTTCTCGCCGGCGTATCAGCTGCTCGGCGCGATCTATCTGAAGACGGGACATGACGACAAGGCGGTCGAGGCGTGGGAGCGGTCGATGACGCTCGACGGCACGCCTGCGCCGGCTGTCGCGAATCTGGATCGCGAGTATCGCGAGCGGGGCCTGCACGGCTTTCTCCGTGCGGAAAACGAGCTGTATCGGCAGGCGGAGCGGTCCGCCTATCTGTCGCCCGTGCTGATTGCGATGAACGACGTCTCGCTTGGAGACACAGACGCGGTGTTCAAGGAACTCGACGAGGCCTATCAGCAGCGGTCCGGCTGGTTGCTGGAGCTTGGATTCGATCCGGTCTGGGATCCGGTGCGGTCCGATCCACGGTTTCGATCGCTCGTGCGGCGCGTCAAGGCCGGCCCGCCCGCCTGAATCGTCAGCGGCGGCGTGCGCATGGGCGGCGCCCCGCACCCCGCGCCTTACCGGTACAGCAGATACTTCGCACGCAGCGACCGCCAGTGCGCATCGGCGGCAGCCCACGACGCCTCGATCGACGCGGGATCCTCACCCGCAAGGATCCGCTCGATCGTGTCGCGCGACCCCAATAGCGGCTCCGTGGCATCGAGGTGGTACTGCGCCGGATACATCCGCGCGACCGCCGAGGCGATCTCCAGTCCGACGCGCACCGGGTGCAGCGCGGCGCGATCCGTGACGATCATGAAAACGCCCTGACACGGCTGATTCGCATACGTCGCGGACGCCGGCGTGAATCGCTCGGCATAGAAGCGGACACCTGGAATCTGCCGGGCGTTGAGCGCGGCGGCGAGCCGTACGCCGTCGATCCACGGCGCGCCGACGTGTTCGAACGGCGTGTCGGTGCCTCGCCCGACCGAGAGATTTGTCCATTCAATCGCGCCGATGCCTGGATAGAGCGCCGCCTCGTTCATGTTGCGCATGTTCGGCGATGGGCCGATCCACGTCAGGCCCGTCGCGTCGTACCAGTCGTCTCGATGCCAGTTCTTCATGGCGATGACCGTCAGGTCCGCCCCGATCCGGTTCTCGCCGTTGAAGAGCTGCGCCAGTTCTCCCAGCGTCATCCCGTGCCGAATCGGCATGGCGGGAAAGTATCCGACAAAGCTCGCGGCATCTTTGTCGAGCGCGGGCCCCTCGACGTCCCATCCGTCGATGGGATTCGGTCGATCGAGCACGTAGACCGGCAATTTGCGCTTCGCCGCCTCCTCCAGGACATACGCCGTCGTCGTCGTGTAGGTGTAAAAGCGGGCACCAACATCCTGCAAGTCGATCACGATCGCGTCCAGACCGTCGAGCATCGCGGCGGTCGGTCGACGGGTGTCGCCGTAGAGCGAGTAAATGGGCAATCCGGTTTTCGCGTCGGTGCTCGACGGGACGTTCGCGTCCACGATTTCGCGAATGCCGTGCTCGGGGCTGAAGAGCGCGACGAGCTTCACGCCGCTCGCCTTCGCGAGCAGATCGATCGTCGTCTCACCGTCCGCGGCCACACCGGTCTGATTCGTGACGAGCCCGACGCGCTTCCCGCGCAGCGGCGCGAACCCTTCCGCGCGCAGGACGTCGATGCCGCTTTCAACCTGCGGACGCTCGGGTCGCGTGGGTGCGATGCCCGATGGACCGAAATCGTGCCCGCTCATCGGCACTTCGTTCAGCCGGATGCGCTCGGGTACATCGAGGATGGCAGACGCGGCGACCGACGCGATGCGCGAGCGAAGCGGCGTGACGTCCCCCTTGCCGTTCGGATGCACGCGGTTTGAGAGGAAGACGACGAATTCGCGCGTCAGCGGATCGATCCAGATCGACGTGCCCGTGAAGCCCGTGTGGCCGAACGATCCGATCGGCAGCAGATCGCCGCGATTCGACGAAAATGCGGAATCGATGTCCCAGCCGAGGCCGCGCACATCGGGCGCGCCGGGCGGCGTGGCGGGGCTCGTCATCTTCGCAACGCTCAGCGGGGACAGGATGCGAATGCCGCGATACGCGCCGCCGTCGAGAATCATACGGCAGAAAATCGACAGGTCCGCAGCCGTGCTGAACAGGCCCGCATGCCCGGCGACGCCGCCCATGCGCCGCGCGGTGGGGTCGTGAACGACGCCGCGAAGCCACTGGCCGCCGGGACCGTCGCACGGCCAGCCGTACGGCGTGCACTTCTGGGTCGGCGCGATCCGCGGCCGCAGCGATGCCGGCGGAAGAAACATCGTGTCCTTCATCCCGAGCGGTTTGAAGATGTGCGCCGCGGCATATCGATCGAGCGTCTCTCCGCTCACGCGGTGCACGATTTCGCCGAGCAGCTCGTAGTTGATGTCGCTGTAGACGAACTTCGTGCCGGGCGTCGACGTCGGCACTTCATCGACGGCGCGCTCAATGGCCGCGTCGTATCCCGACCAGTCCTCTCCAAGATCCAGATCCGGCGGCAGGCCGGACATGTGCGTCATCAATTCGCGCACGGTGATGGCGCTTTTGCCGTACCGCTCGAAGCCGGGAATGTAGGCGGCCACGCGATCGTTGAGCCGGATGCGGCCGTTCTCCACGAGCTGCATCACGCTGGTCGTCGTGGCGATGATCTTGGTGAGCGATGCCATGTCGAAGATCGTATCGAGCGTCATCGGCTCCGGCGCCGGTTCGATCGCGCGGTGGCCGATGGCCTTTTCGTACAACACGCGATCGCCGCGTCCGACGAGTACGACGGCGCCCGGCAGATCCTTGTCGGCGATTGCCTTCTCGACGAGCGGCGGGATCTCGTCAAACCGTGACAGATCGACGCCGCTCGACTTGCTGGCTGCGGGGGAGCCCCGGCGCTGTTGAGCCGCCGGAGCGACCCAGCAATACGCCGCGATCGCCACCGTGATTAGGGCTTGCGCCGAACGGAATCGTCTCACCCGCTGAATTATACTTTTGTGAAGCTCCCAGCTCTCGACTGGCAATGTCCCCGAAGACCAAGCGATCGGCCGCTCTGGCCGCCGCCGCGCTCGCGGCGTCGGCGATCGTCTGGTCATCCTGCTCGCCGTCGCCCACCGCGTCGTTCGCACGCCGCAGCGACCGCAATCTGCTGCTCGTCACCATCGATACACTCCGCGCGGACGCGCTCGGCAGCTACGGCGGCCAGGCGAACACGCCGAATCTCGATCGCCTCGCGGCCGACGGCGAGCGCTTCGACTTCGCACACGCGCACGCCGTCCTCACGCGTCCCTCGCACGCGAGCATTCTCACCGGCACCTATCCGTATCAGCACGGCGTGCGCGACCACAGCGGCTATCGCATGAAGCCCGGCACGCCCACCATCGCGACGATGCTGAAGCAGGCGGGATTCGCGACGGGCGCGTTCGTGGGCGGCGTGCCGCTCATTCGCAGCTTCGGGCTCGACGGCGGATTCGACGACTACGACGACCATTTCGGGCATGCCGACGGGAACATCGACTTCTCACTTGCGGAGCGGCCGGCGGCTGCCGTCGTCGCGGTCGCGCTGAAATGGATTCATGACCAGCACGGCCGCTGGTTCGCGTGGGTTCACGTGTTCGATCCGCACGCGCCGTACGCGCCGCCGCCGCCGTTCGACAAGGAATACGCGGACCATCCGTATCTCGGCGAGGTGGCGTACGTCGATCAATCGCTCCAACCGCTCTTCCACGCCGCGGCCTCGTCCGCGCGTCCGACGTTCGTGATCGTCACGTCGGATCATGGCGAAGGTCTCGGCGATCATGGCGAATTGACGCACGGACTCTTCGCGTACGAATCGACGCTGCACGTGCCGCTGATTGCCGCGGACCTTTCGCCGCAGCATCCAGACGGCGCCGGCCCTGGCGTGGTCTCACACTATCCGGCCCGGCACGTCGATATCCTGCCGACGATGCTCGATGCGGCGGACGTGCCGGTGCCGGCGGGGCTGCCGGGGCATTCACTGCTCGGCGCCGACCTCGCGCCCGCGGCCGACGTGTCGTCGTACTTCGAGGCGATGTCGGCGATGATCAACCGCGGCTGGGCGCCGCTCAAGGGTGTCGTCGGCGGGTACGACAAGTACATCGACCTGCCGATCCCCGAGCTGTACGACCTGGATCGCGACCCCCACGAGCAGAAGAATCT
Source organism: Vicinamibacterales bacterium (assembly GCA_050747805.1). Classification (GTDB taxonomy): domain Bacteria; phylum Acidobacteriota; class Vicinamibacteria; order Vicinamibacterales; family 2-12-FULL-66-21; genus JAICSD01. The sequence continues at coordinate 10,177 of JBOGIZ010000228.1, forward strand.
CGCCGACCATGAGCAGGATCGCAGGCGTGTGCTCGCCGCACGCCTCGACCAGTTCAAGGCGCCGCTCCCGGGCGATCGCGTGACCGAATCGCCCGAGGTCGCCGCAAAGCTTCAGTCGCTCGGCTACACATCCGGCAGCGCGCCGCGCAAGACGCAGTACACCGAGCAGGATGATCCCAAAAATCTAGTGCCGCTCGATCAGTGGATCCAGGAAGGGATCACCGCGTTCCAGAAGGGTCAGATTGCGAAAGCGTTCGAGCTGTACGAACGTGTGATCGACGCGCGGCCGTCGATGCCGCTCGGCTACACCAACCTGGCGTTTCTCCAATGGCAGAGCGGCGACGCGCAGAGCGCCATCAAGACGCTCGAGCGCGCGATGCACGCCGGCGCGACGACGCCGGACATGGCGACTGAGCTCGGCTCGTACATCGCACAGGCCGGCAAACCGTCCGACGCCGTCGCGCTGCTCGAACCCATCGTCTCGAACACGCCGAATCCCGACGCGCTCAACGCCATCGGGATCGCCTATGCGCGGGAAGGACGCGACGGTCAGGCGCTCGCGTCGTTTCAGTCGGCGCTCAAGGAAAACCCCGAGAGCGATCAGGCATTCGACAACATCGGGACGCTGGAGCTTGGCGCCGGCCATTTGCCCGAGGCGCAGCAGGCGCTCGAACGCGCGGTGTCGATCAACCCGCGCTCCGCGCAGGCGCACAACGGCCTCGGGGTGATCGCGATGAAGAGCGGCCGCCGCGACGAGGCGTTCGCCGAATGGAAGCGCGCGGTGGCGCTCGCGCCGCACGACTACGACGCGCTCTTCAATCTCGCGATGGAGTTGAGCAACGCGGGCAAGCGCGACGAGGCGCGCCCGTACCTCGAGCGCTTCGCACAGGAGGCACCGGCGGCGCAGTACGGCCCGGATATCGCCCGGGTGAGAAGACTGTTGGGACAATGAAGAAACGCGGCAAGAAAGGCGGAGCCCGCCCGCCCGTAGCGCCAGTGACTCGAGAGTCGCCGTCGCCGGTCCCGTCATCCGCAAAGCGTCCCCGGCGGACGGCGGTTCTGGTCGTCGTGGCCGCGGCGATCGTTGCGGGTGCGGGATGGGCCGCGTGGCGGACGATCGCAAAGCCGGCCGCGCCCGGTCCGATCGTCCTCATCTCGATCGACACGCTCCGCGCCGATCACCTGCCCATCTACGGCTACACGAAAGTCCGCACGCCGAACATCGACGCGCTGGCGTCTCGCGCTGTCGTGTTCGAGCGGGCGTACTCGCAGGTGCCGCAGACGCTGCCCGCCCACACGAGCATCCTCTCAGGCGAGCTCCCGTTCGAGGACGGCGTGCGCGACAACGTGGGTTTCATCGTGAAGCCCGGCCAATGGCTCATTCAGCGCGCGCTGCACGATCGCGGCTGGCCGACGGGCGGATTCGTCTCGGCCTACGTGCTCAGAAAGGCGACGGGGATCGGCCAGGGCTTCGACGTCTACGACAGCGAGATGCCGCCGACCTCCGGCGAAGAAGGCATCGGTCAGGTGCAGCGCGACGGCGCCGATACGCTGGCGTCCGCGCTCAAGTGGGTCGACGCGCGCGATCTACGCAAGCCGTTCTTTCTCTTCATTCACTTCTACGAACCGCACACGCCCTACACGCCGCCGGCGCGCTACTCGATGTATCTGCCGTACGACGGCGAGATCGCCTACGCCGACGAACTGGTCGGCCGCCTCTTCGATCATCTCCGTGATCTCAAGCTGTACGACCGTTCGACGATCGTGCTGCTCTCCGATCACGGCGAAGGCCTGGGTGATCACGGCGAACTGGAGCATGGATTGTTTCTGTATCAGGAAACGGTCCACGTGCCGCTCGTGATCAAGCTGCCCGGCGCACGCGCCGCGAAGCGCGTCGCGACGCCCGTTCAGCACATCGATGTCGTGCCGACGCTGCTCGAGGAAGCCGGCCTTCCAAAGCCGTCGTTTCTTCACGGCCGGTCCCTGATGCCGCTGCTCCACGGAACCGGCACGATTCCCGACGCGGCGATCTACGCCGAATCGCTGTATTCGCGGTATCACTTCGGCTGGAGCGAGCTGTACTCGCTGACCGACTCGCGCTACCAGTTCATCCGCGCGCCGCGCGACGAGCTGTACGACCTGCAGAACGATCCGCACGAGGCATCGACGATCGTGGCGCAGCGCCCGCAGGTGCATCAGGCGATGCGCACCGCGCTCGAGGCGATGATCGCGCACACGCTGATCGCCGCGCCCACGGCTGTCGACGCGCAGGATCGCGAACGCCTTGCCGCCCTCGGCTACGTCGGCACGGGCAGCGACGCCTCGCTCTCGCTGCCCGGCGACTCGCTGCCGGATCCCAAGGACAAGATTCCGGTCCTCGAGAAATACCGGCGCGCCTCAAACCTTGCGGGTGAGTACAAGTTCGCCGAGGCGACCGCGCTGTACAAAGAGATCCTCGCCGGCGATCCGAACATGACCGACGTGTGGCTGCAGCTCGCCGAGGTGTACGTGCGCCAAGGCATGTCCGCGGAGGCAGTCGACGCGTACCGCGAAGTGATCAAGCGCAACCCAAAGGATCCTGGCAGTCTCCTGAGCGCCGGAAGCGCGCTGCTCACACTCGGACGGTACGACGAAGCCAGGCAGTACGGCGAGCTCGCCGTGAGCGTCATGCCGGGCGCGGCGCACGAGCTGCTCGCGAACATCGCGCTCGCGCGGCACGATCGGGACGAGGCGATGAAGGAAGCGAAGCTGGCGCAGCAGGCGGATCCGACGCTCCCCATGCCGCTCTTCATCGAGGGGCTCATCGCCTATCACCAGGGACGCTACGCCGACGCGCTCGGCCCGTTCGTGCAGGCGCACGAGGTCGAAAAGGGGCGCCCCGTGCAAATCAACGATCTCGATTACGACATCGGCGATTCGCTCGCGCATCTCGAGCGCTACGCCGAAGCTGAGCCGTATTTTCTCGAGGAGATCAAGGTCTTCCCGCACAACCTTCAGGCGCGCGCCGGTCTGGCAATGCTCTATCGCGCCATGGGCCGAAATGCCGATTCGGAGCGCGAAATCGACGACTTGCTCAAGGTCGCCCCCACCGCTGAGGGGCGCGCCCTGGTCGCGAAACTGTGGACGATGTTCGGAGAGCCGGAGAAGGCGCACGGGGGTAAAATCTAGTGAATATGCGCCCTTCCGCCATCGTAGTGCCGTTGGCGATTGCGGCAACCGTGTCAATCGCCGCTCAGTCCCCCGTCCAGAAGACGTCCACCACGCCGGTGTTCCGCTCCGGTGTCGATCTGGTGCGCTTCGACGTCCGGGTCACCGACAGCGCCGGACACCCGATCGCCAACCTGCGTCCCGACGAATTGCAGATCGTCGAAAACGGCAAGGTGCTGCCGCTCGTCCTGTTCCAGCACATCGAAGAACCGGCGGGGCTGTACGCGCAGGCCGCGCTGCGCGCCGTCTCTGCCGAAGTCACCACGAACGCCGGCGCACCGCGCGGGCACTTATACCTGTTCCTGTTCGATCAGGCGCACATCGCGACCGGCGATGAGCAGGTGGCGCGCCGTGCGGCCGAGACGTTCATCAAGACGCGCCTCCGTCCGTCCGATCGGATCGCGATCATCGGCCTGCCAGGCCCGGGGCCGGCGCTCGGCTTTACGGCCGACCAGTCGCGCGCGATCGCCGAGCTCACGAAGATTCACGGCGACCTCGAGACGACCGTGACCAGTTCGATCGGCAACATGTCGCTTCAGGAGGCTTACCAGATCGCGGCGGGCGACGACCGCGTCCTCGAAAGCGTGCTCGAGCGCGATTCGACGGATCCAACGACCGACGTCGGCGGCGGCCAGCTGTTGTCCGACAAGATCGCCGCAAGCCGGATAACGGCACGACCCCCGGAGGATCCGGCGGCCGTGAGGCAGGCCATGATCGAAAACGCGCGCACCGTCGTCGCGCAGGCGGATCAGACGACGCGCGATCTCCTCCAGCGGCTCGTCGACGTGCTCGAACAGTATCGCGGCGTCGAAGGACGCAAGATCGTCGTCTTCTTCTCCGAGGGATTTCATCAGAGCATCCTGACGAACGAGCTCGAGCGCGCCGAAGCCGCGGCCGCCGACAGCTACTCCGTCTTTTACGCCTTCGACCTGAATCACCGCAGCGACAACATCGCGCAGGCGGACGTCTCGACCGCCGATCCCTCCACCGAGATTCAGGCGCGCCTCGCGCCGCTCGGCAGCCTTGCCGTTGCGACCGACGGCAGCCTGATCGTAAACGCGGCGAGCCACGTGGATCAGGCGCTCGATCGCATCGCGGACCAGGCGCAGGACTATTACCTGGTCGGCTTCACGCCGAGCGCGGCGGCGCGAGCCGATCGCGGCTCGTACCGGCGCGTGACGGTCCGGGTCACGCGCCCGGGTGCGCGCGTCAGCGCCCGCACGGGATATGCGGCGCCGAAACCGGTGGATACCCTGAACCGCCGCGGCGCGATCGACGAGGCCCTTGCGGCGCCCTTCGCCGAGCAGGCGCTGCACATCGACTACACGACATACGTGATGCGCTCGACGACGCCGAATCATGCGCGCGTGCTGCTGGCGCTCGATGCGAATTTGCCGGTGCGTGACGCCGGCCACAGGTCCGCCGACGTGGTATTCCTGGTCCGCGACGCGCGGGATGGCCACGTCGCGGCGAGCGGCACCGACACGATGCCGCTGCCCTCCGCGGCCTCGCCGGGATCCGCGCTCGGACGCTCCACCTTCCGCGTGCAATTCGACATCCCGCCGGGTTCGTACCTGATGCGCACGGTGGTCCGCGAGCCGGGCGGCCTGATCGGCAGCGCGGATCGCCGGTTCGAAGTACGTCCGCTGTCAGGCCCGGATGTCGCGGTCAGCGATCTTCTGCTCGGCTCGGATACCGGCGCGCTTCCCGTGCGCGCGCACGCGTACACCGGCAGCGGTCTCGCCGGCGTCGTTGAAGCGTACGGCCGCGCGCCGAATCAGTTGGGCGACGTGAAAGCCACCGTCTCGCTGCTGCCGGAGAACTCCGACCGTCCGTCTGAAACGGTCGCGGCCGACGTCGGCCAGACCGAGCAGGACGCCGCGGGCGGCGTGCTGCGCCGAGTCGACTTCACCATGCCGCTCGCGTCCGTCGCGCCAGGGTCATACATCGCCCGCGTCGCAGTCACGGCGGGATCGGAAACCGTCGCGGATGTGAGCCGCGAGGTGGACGTCTCCGCCGGGACGGCTCCCTCACCCACGCCATCGGCAGCCGATGTCGAAACCGTGCGACCGGCGGAGATTCTGAACGGCGACTTCGTTCGTCCGGCGCGCGCGGCGGTCCGCAGTCAGACCACGCCGGCGGCGCGGCACGAAGCATCCGGGTTCGAGGCGTTCGCCGGCGCGGACTACGCCGGCGCAGCCGCGGAGCTGAGCGCCGCGTTGACGCTCGATCAGACCAACGGCGCCGTCGCGTTCGTGCTCGGCTGGGCGTACGAGAGCCAGGGCGATCATCGCGACGCCATCAGTGCGTGGCGGGCTGCCGCGGCCGACAATCCGAAAATGATTCCGGCGCACCTGGCGCTCGCGGATGCGTATCTGCGCCTCGGACAACCGGCGCTCGCGGTGCAGGTGCTGAACGCGGGATTGACCGCAGTCCCGCAGTCGATCGAGCTGAAGAACAAGCTGGCGCAGGTTCAAAAGGGCGGATAAATACACCGCCGCCGGGGAGGGCGGGTGGACATTGGAGGGTTCATGGGAGTCTCGCTGCTGCTCGTGCTAGGACTGCTCCAGACGCCGTCGGCAAAAACACTCAGCGTGTCGCAGCCGGTTCGTGTAGCGGAAATCGATACCGGCAAACTGAAGGGCGAGCCGACGGAGCTGGCGTGGTCGCCGGATACCTCGCAGCTCTTTCTGCAGACGTCGGAGCGCGATCGCTCGATGATGACGATCAACCCGCGGTACTTCATGATGTCGGCGTCAAACGGCCAGCCGAAGTCTGTGAATCAGAAGCCTGAGTGGGAAGGCCAGTACTGGACGTGGAAATCGAGCGAGTACTCACCGGGACCCGACAAGATCGCCATCGACATCAAGGAAGAAAAGCGCGTCGCCGATTCGACCTCCTCGCCGACCGGCGGGGCGATGGCCAAAGGAGGAACCGTCGCGGGCAATGGCGGCACCACGATGGACGACGCGGTCAACGCCGCGCAGAACAAGCAGCAGGTGCACGTCATGACGCTGACGCTCAAGGGCGAGCAGGTTGGCCAGTTCGTCGACGCGCAGTTCCTGCCGGGCTATACCTTCAGCTGGTCGCCAGCGTCGATCGCGATGATCGCGTATGTGAACGCGTCAGGACACCTGGCCATCATGGACTTGCAGCGAAACAAACAGCAGGTCGAATCGACGAAAGACGTGCTCCTGCCCGCCTGGTCTGACGATGGATCGAAGATCGCGTTCCTCGAGCGCGCGGGCCGGAACAAGTACGAGTTGTATGTCGCTACCGTGCGCCAGTAGCGATGGCCGATGGGCGATGGCCGATGACCGAGGGGCGATGACCGAGGGCCGATGGGCGATGGGCGATGGCCGATGACCGAGGGGCGAGGGCCGATGGGCGGGACGAGGATGATGACGGGCGGGTAACACGATGCGCGTCAGCCTGTTGGTAGTCGCCGCACTGACGGGCGCCGCATCAGCGGCGGCCCAACCCGCGCCGGCACAATCCGCACAAACCTTCCGGGCCGGCACCGAAGTCGTGCAGGTCGACGTCAGAGTCTTCAAAGGCGATCAGTTCGTCACCGGCCTCGGCCCTGCTGACTTCGCGGTCACCGAGGACGGTGTTCCACAAAAAGTCGAATCGGTCGTGCTCGTCGGCGCAGCACCCTCAGCGCCTTCACCACCGGCACGTCCCGCACCATCAGCACCCGCACCTTCGGCACCCTTGGCACCTTCAGCAGCCTCAGCACCTTCCGTCTGGCTCTTCCTCTTCGACACCGACCACCTTAGCCCTGCCGGGCTCCAGCACACGCGCGAGGCCGCGCTGCAGTTTCTCGACACGCGCTGGCATCAGGGCGACGTGGGCGGCGTCGTCTCGGACGGTCGGATGGCGAACAAACGACTGACGAGTGACCGGGCGGAGATTCGCGCGGCGGTCGCGGCGGTCAAGACCACGGGCAACCCGCGCGCGCTGCAGATCGACCTGACGCAGCAATGGCCGCGCATCCAGGACGAGGCGGAGCTGTTCCGCATCCTGGACGAGGATCGCCCCACGATCGATCTGGTTTCGACTCGCGCGTGCACTGACGATCCCGATGCCTGCAAGCGTGTTCCGCCTGACGACACGATCCGTGAAAAGGCACGGCGGCTCGGCACGGAGCTTCAGCAGTCGTCGCTGAAGACGCTGACCACGGTCAAGGGGCTCGCGAACGGGCTCGCGCGCGTCGGCGGACCGAAGACGATCGTGTTCTTTTCTGAAGGCTTCGTGATTGAGCAGCTCCTGGCGCCGCTCCGCGAGGCCGTGGGCGACGCCGCGCGAGCTGGCGCGCACTTCTACACGATCGACGCGCGCGGGCTCGAGGGAGGCCACGCAAGCTCGGCGAATCTCGATGCCATGCAGGCCGAGAGCCTTATCGGACGCACGGTGCATTTTGACGAACAGAGCGACGGCACGAACACCCTCGCCGTCGATACGGGCGGCATCGCGATCAGAAATGAGAACAACTTCGGCCGGGCGCTCGACGAGATCCAGCGCGACGCCGCCACCTACTACGTCGTCGGCTACGCCCCCGTGAACACAAACTTCGACGGCAAGTACCGCGCGATTGATGTAAAGGTTGACAGGCCAGGCGTGAAGGTCCGCGCACGGCGCGGCTATTTGGCCCTGGCGTCCGCAAAGATGCTCGCCCCGACCCCTGTTACGGAAGCGCGGCCCGATGCGGCGGCGCCGCGCGGCATCGGAGTTCCGGAGATTCCGGTCACGGCCGGCATTGGATCGATCGGTTCCGCCGCACCGGTGTCCTCCGCCGGACCTTCGAACGCAAGTGCGGGACCCGCATTGAATCGCCGCGACATCAGCGGTCTCGTCCTGGCGCTGAAGAAGTTCGATTCATCGGACGTCGCGGGAGCCGACGCGGATCGCGGGTGGGCTGCCTATCAACGCGGTGATGTTGAAACGGCGACCCGCGATCTCACGGCTGCCGCGTCGAGCGGTTCACGGCCGTGGGTCTGGTATGCGCTCGGGTTCTCGGAGTACGCACAGCAGCACTATGCGCAAGCGGGCGATGCATGGTCGCGCGTCAAGACGGCGGTGCCCGAGTTCGAGTCGGTGTATTTCAATCTCGCAGACGCGATGAGCCTGCTCGGCAACGAAACGGGCGCCATCGGCGTGCTGCGCGACGCGCAGCGGCGCTGGCCGAACGACGCCGAGGTGGACGATGCGATCGGCGTCATCGAAATCAGACGCAGCGCGCTGGACGCGGCGATCGAATCGTTCCGGCGCGCCGCTGAAATCGCGCCAGGCGACGCCGTCGGATTCTTCAATCTCGGCCGCGCGCACCAGATGCGCTGGGCGAAGACACAGCGCTACGATCCCATCATGGAAAAGTGGGTGGGCGGCGAACGCGATCGCGATGCCGCCATCGACGCGTATACGAAGTATGTGCAGCTTGGTGGCCCGTACGCGGACCAGGCGCGCAAGGCGATCGCGACGCTGCAGTGGAAGAAGTAGTTGGAGGTTGGAGGCTGGAGGCTGGAGGTTGGAGATCCAGCCCTCGCCTAGGCTTAGGCGGGGCCGCCCTAGCTTCAGCGAAGGCTGGCCGAGGGGCCGCGCCCCTCGGATG
>JBOGIZ010000229.1:0-8869 GCA_050747805.1 Vicinamibacterales bacterium
CCCCGCGCCCCGCGCGCCGCACCGCGCGCCGCACCCCGCGCCCCGCCCGCGTTATTCCGGCGCGTCCCTGTTGGTGTAATCCGCCAACTGCGCCGTCGAGACGATACTGATGACGCAGCACACGAGGATGAACACCGCGATCGCAAATCCGGACTGATAGCGGCCGAACAGCCAGGCGGCGATGAGCGGCGCGGGCCCCCCCGCGATGATCGACGAGAACTGATAGCCGAGCGAGGCGCCGCTGTAGCGCAGTCTTCCGCTGAACGATTCGGCGATGAGCGCCGCCTGCGGACCGTACATCACGCTGTGCGGCAGCAGCGACGCGGCGATGGCGACGAACACGAGCGCGGGCGATCGCGTGTCGAGCAGCGCGAAATAGACGAAGCCGTAGGCCGCCACAGCCATCGCGCCGAGGATGTACACGCGGCGGCGGCCGAATCTGTCCGAGAGATGCCCGAAGAAGGGCACTGAAAAGAACGTCAAGATCGAGCCGCTGAGCAGCGCCACGATCAGAAAGTTGCGATCCATGCCTAGCGTGTCGGTGCCGTACGTGAACACGAACGCCGTGAAGACGTAAAACGGCGCCTGTTCGCCGACACGACAGAGCGCGGTCAACAGGATCTCGCGGGGCTGGCGCCGGAAGACCTCGATGACGGGCGTCCGGGCGACCCGCGCCTCGGCGACGACCCGCGTGAAAACCGGCGTCTCGAGGATGCCGAGCCGGATGTACAGCCCGAGCGCGATCAAGACGGCGCTCAGCAGGAACGGGACGCGCCAGCCCCATTCGAGAAAATGCGGGCCCGAGATTGCGCTGAACGTCAGCACGGCGAGATTCGCCAGGAATAGTCCCGCGGGCACGCCGAACTGCGGCCACGACGCGATGAACCCGCGGTGCTCGTTCGACTGCGCCCACTCCATCGACAGCAGCACCGACCCGCCCCACTCACCGCCGACGCCCACGCCCTGCACGAACCTGAGCACGGTCAGTAGAACGGCGCCCCAGATCCCGATGCTGTCGTAGCCCGGAACCAGCGCGACCAGAAACGTCGCAGTGCCCATGAGCAGCAGCGTCGCGATCAGCGCCGACTTCCTTCCAAGCCGATCGCCGTAATGCCCGAAAATGGCCGCGCCGATCGGCCGCGCGGCGAAGCCGACCGCATAGATCGCGAACGCTTGCAGCGTGCCCGTCAGCCGATCCGAGTGCGGGAAGTACAGACGCGCGAACACCAGCCCTGTGACCGTGCTGTAGAGAAAGAAGTCGTACCACTCGATCGCCGTCCCGATCGTGCTCGCCAGGACGGCGCGGCGGAGCTGACGCTGGTGATGGTCCACGGCGAGGGTTGCCACGCCCGGGCACTATATCGCGGGCGTCTGGTCCGTTTGTCGCAAAGTATCGCGAGCGGCGCGACGCCGTCACGACGTACGCACGCACAGCGCGCAAAGACAATCTGAGTCTTTTGCGAGCTTTGCGGCCTTTGCGTGAGCCGTCGTAGACAAGCAGTCGCGACGACCCACGCAAATCGCGCCGAAATCTGATCTTTGCGAGCTTTGCGGCCTTTGCGCGAGCCGTCGTAGACAAGCAGCCGCGACGATCTCAGCGTCGCAGGATTACTGCCGTCAATCAAAGGCCAAATGCGCGGCGCCGGTTTCGGGATCGGTCAACACGATAGGCCGAACCTGAAAGGCGGCCCGGAGATTGTCGGCGGTGAGGACGTCGGCGGTCGGGCCGTCGGCCAGCACGCCGCCCTGGTGGAGCAGCAGCAGGCGATCCGCGAACTTGGCGGCCAGGTTGAGATCGTGCACCACGCCGACGACCACCACGTCTTCGCTCGCGGCGAAGGCCTTCACCTTCCGCATGAAGTCGAGCTGGTGACGGATGTCGAGGAACGTCAGCGGCTCGTCGAGGAACAGATACCGCGCGGATCCATCGAGCGGCTGCCAGATCTGGGCGAGCACGCGCGCGAAGTTCACGCGCTGCCGCTCGCCACCGCTGAGTGTGCCGTAGCTCCGATCGGCCATCTCGGTGACGTCGAAAAACCGCATGACCTCGTCGCAGATCTGATCGTCGATGGGACCGGGCGAGCCACGGAAGTGCGGATACCGCCCCATCATCACGAGCTCGCGCACCGGGATCGGAAACGCCACCTCGATCGCCTGCGACAGGACGGCGCGCCGCTTGGCGAGCTCGCGCTCGCTCCATTGCGCGGCGTCGGCCTCGCCGTAGGTCACGCGGCCGTCCGTTGGCCGCAGCAGACGCGAGAGCAGCCGCACGAGCGTGGACTTCCCTGCCCCGTTCGCGCCGATGAGCAAGTGCAGGCGTCCAGGTTCGAACGTCACCGTCACGCGGTCGACGAGCGCTCGCCCGTCGACGCGAAACACGACGTCCTTGGCCTGCAGCATCAGTGCGGCCCGGTCAGAACAGATACTGCCGCTTGCGCAGCAGCGAGAGGAAGACCGGCACGCCCACGACCGATGTGACGATGCCGATCGGAAGCTCCGCGGGCCTCAGCGAGACGCGCGCGATGAGATCCGCCACGCTCAGCAACGTCGCGCCGAGCAGCGCGCTGCCGGTGATCAGGAACCGGTTGTCGGGCCCGCGGATGATCCGCAGGATGTGCGGCACGATGAGGCCGACGAAGCTGATGACGCCCGTGAACGCCGTCGCGACGGCGACCATCAGCACGTTGATCGTCAGCACGATCCACTTCAGCCGCTTGACGTTGACCCCGAGCGCGAGCGCCTCCTCCTCGCCGATCATCAGCGCATTCAGCGGCTTGGCGTACAGCAGCGCGGCGAGCGTTCCAACAATCGTACAGAAGCCGACGACGAACACCGACCACCAGTCCGCGCCCGACATCGTCCCGAGATTCCAATAGATGATCGAGCGCGCGGCCGGATCGCGCGCGACATACGAGAGAAAGCCGATGCCGCTCATGAACAGCGCGTTGATCGCGAGGCCCGTCAGCAGCAGCAGCATGATCGAGCTGCGTCCTTCGTGTTTCGTCTGCGCGAGGGCAAAGACCAGATAGGTCGAGACCATGCCGCCGACACACGCGGCAAGCGGCAGCGTCCACTGACCGAGGTCCACGTGAATCAGCGCGCCGAACACGTAGAACAGCGCCGCGCCGAACGCCGCGCCGCTCGAGGTCCCCACGAGGCCCGGCTCCACGATCGGATTTCTGAACAGCGCCTGCATGAGCGTCCCGCCGACGCCGAGGCACGCGCCGACCAGCAGGCAGAGAATCGCGCGCGGCACGCGCAGCTGCATGAAGATGCGCTGATCGAGGGTCAGGTTCGTGCGTCCGGCCAGCGTGCCCACGAGCGCGTCGCGCATTTCGCGCAGCGAAAAGTCCATCGCGCCGAAGCGGATGGAGGCCGCCGTGACGACGATCATCAGGATGAAGAGCAGGCCGAGCGTGACGCGATCTGCGTCGCGCGATTTCATTGGCCCGACGCGCCAGTGTGGATCAGCTTCGCCACCTTCATGACATTCTCGCCCGTATCCGGCCCGTAATACATCAGCTCGTGTTCGGTCACGCGGTAGATGCGGTTGTTCTTCGCCGCGTCGGTTTCCGCGACGCCGGGCAGTGCTTTCGCCGCGTCGGCCGAACCGAGGCGATCGAATCCGAACTCCGTCATGAGAATGACGTCGGGATTGCTCGCGGCGACCACTTCCGGCGACGCCATGCGCTCCATGCCCTTCTTCTGAATCGCCATCACGCCGCCTGCCCATTCGACCATCTGGCCCGCCGACCCCGCGTCGCCGCCGCCGCCGTTGCCGACCACGAGATAGATGTTCGAGGCGCGGCCGAAGTGGATCACCGCCACGCGCGGGTGGTCCTTGTACTGCTTCACCATCTCGGCGGCCGCCGCCATGTCCTTGTCGATCTTCGCGCACAGCTCTTCGGCGCGCTGCTCCTTGTGGAAGTAGCCGCCCATTTCACGCAGCAGCGCCTTGGCGCCTTCGATCGAATCGTCCTTCGCGGTGAACGTCTTCATCGGGATGCCGAGCTGCTTCAGCTGACGCACGACGTTGTCCGGCCCGATGTTGTTGTCGTCGATGATGATCGTGGGATGCAGCGACAGAATCCCCTCGGCGCTGAGCGCGCGATGGTAGCCGACGGTCGTCAGCTTCTTGATCTCGGGCGGATAGGTGCTCGAGTAGTCGACGCCCACAAGATTGTCCTGCGCTCCGAGCGCGTAGATGAACTCGTTGTACTGCTCGCCGATGCAGACAATCCGCTGCGCGCCGGACTTCGTGTCTTTCTGCCCAAAGCGGCTACACGACGCTGCCAGCGCGCAGGCCAACGCGAGAACCGCGGTCCGTTTGAGAACGCCCATGAGGCCATGATTCTATCGCACCGCGCCCGCGGCCCTCCGGTGGCGTGTCGCGGTATCTGCGTACGACGCCGCTCGCCGTTTCGGCGGAAACTGCGCGGGTTGGCGCGGACGAGTAATCCTCCCGCTGTGCGATCAATCAGTTGCAGACGTCAATCGTCGCGGCACGCTCGATGCACTGACGATGTAGAATGGCCGACGAGAACGCCCCCGTGCCCGAAACGCTCCAAACAATCGCCGAGAAGATCATCGCACTCGGCAAGTCGATGGACGCGCAGTTCGCGCGAGTGGGGGCCCAGTTCGACCAGGTGGATGCCCGGTTCGAACAGGTGGATGCCCGGTTCGAGCAGGTGGATCGCCGGTTCGAGCAGGTGGATGCCCGCTTCGAACAGGTGGATGCCCGGTTCGAACAGGTGGATCGCCGCTTCGAACAGGTGGATGACCGGTTCGCGCGGGTGGAGAGACGGGTCGACGAGACGAGAACACAGTTGAAAACCGAGGTCGAGGCGCTGCGCGGCGACGTCAGGCTCGTCTACGACGTCGTGATCGCGCAGGCCGACCGCAACGAGCGCAACGACGCCGATCACGCGCGATTCGCCGAGCGCCTCGAGAACCACGACGTGCGCATCCTGGCGCTCGAGCCGCCGAAACGCGGCTGAGGGCGACCTCGATGAACACTGAGGCCGCACGGCTGAAGGCAATCGAGAAGCCGGCGTAGCGTGAAAGTCCTTGTCATCGACATCGGCGGCACGCACGTGAAACTGCTGGCCACCGGACATAAGAACCCCATCAAGATCGAGTCCGGTCCGACGCTCACGCCCAGCCGGATGGTGCGCGCGGTGAAGAAGGCCGCCGCCGGCTGGAAGTACGACGCGATCGCCATTGGCTATCCCGGCGCCGTCCTGCAGGGAAAACCCGTCGCCGAGCCGCACAATCTTGGCGGCGGCTGGGTGGGCTTCAAGTTCGGGAAGGCGTTCGGCAAGCCGGTCCGCGTGATCAACGACGCCGCGATGCAGGCGCTCGGAAGCTATCGCGGCGGCCGGATGTTGTTTCTGGGCCTCGGCACGGGCCTCGGATCCGCGCTCATCGTCGACGGCATCCTCGAGCCGATGGAACTGGCGCATCTGCCGTACAAGAAGGGCCGCACGTACGAGGACTACGTCGGCACGGCCGGCCTCGCCCGGCTCGGGAAGAAGAAATGGCGCCGCAATGTCGCGGACGTCGTCGATCGGCTCAAGTCGGCGCTTCAAGTGGATGACGTGGTGATCGGCGGCGGAAACGCGAAGCTCTTGAAGACGCTCCCGCGAGGCGCCCGGCTCGGCGTCAATGCGAACGCGTTCGTCGGCGGATTCAGATTGTGGAGCCGACGAAAATAAGGGCAGACGTCCCGGCTATTTCAAGAACCGCAGCATGTACGCGGTCTCCTTCGCCAGTTCCTCACCGAACGCCGCGAGGCCCGCTTCTTCGCTCGTCGCGACAATCGCGCCGTGAGTCGTTTCGATCGACCAGACGCTTGCGACCGGCGCCGGTCCAGTCCAGGCCGTCGAGACCGTCGTCACGATTTCCTCATCCTCCTCCAGATCCTGGTGAAGCCCGGTCTCGAGAACGCCGAGTGTCTCGCCGGTGGCAAGATCGATCTGCCACCAGCCGACGTGGGGTTCGCCGTGAACCGGCAGCGCCCGATCCGGCGTGACGAGCGCCGTCCGGCCGTCGTCGAGCGCCGCCTGCATGCGTGCACGCGCGACGTCCGGCAGATGGAGAGGCGCCAGGAGGTCGGGCGCTCTGACGGCGAGGCGTCGAGCGTTCGCGGCGCGCGCTTCGTCGAAGACGGCGACGGTGCTCACGCCGCGAACGAGCGGCGACGTTGCTGACGCGCGATCTCCGAAGAACGTCTGCTCGAGCGCGCCATCCAGAACTCCGCGCAGGACGTTCGCCCAGACGACCTGCGAGCCGTCGGCGGCAGCCGAGACAACGCGCATGTCGTTGCGGCGCAGGTCGATGCTGGATTCGAGGCGCGCCGTCTTTCCGTCCGGCGCCGGCACGACTTCGAGGCTCGTGATGACCAGTCGCGGCGCCGCATCGTAGAACCAGACGTCGGCGGACGCCTTGCCGCGAACGAGCTCGAGGCTGGCCTGCGACGCGCGATAGAACGCGAGTGCCGAGGCGTGGAGCAGCGACGGAAGAGCGGATACGAGCCCATCGACGCGCGGGCGCTCCGCGTCAGCGAGCTGGCGGCCCGACGCGACCGCCGCGGCGAGCGGCGCGGCGGCGCGCAGCGCAGGTACCGTGGAGGCGAGCTGGGCTGCCGCGAAGCCGGCGGGAAACCCTCCCGTGCTGAACTCGCACGCATACAGGCCGACGAGCGCAACGGGACGATTGTCCCTGAGCGCGATGGGCGCGAGCGCCGCGGCGCCTTCCTGATGACTCACTCGCGCCGCCGGGCCGATCCGATCGAGCATCGCGCGCCGCACCGTCTCGGTGTGGCCGTCGGGCGTCTGGAAATCAACGACGATCCACACCGCCGCCAGATCGCCCTGCGCCGGCGCAGGCGCCGGCGTCGATCCGAAGGCCTCCGCGACCGCGGAGAGGCCGTTCGTCACCGATTTGCCGATCGACTTCTTGATGACGCCGTTCGCGGTGAACGGCCGCCCCGAAAACAAGCGATCGCCGATCTGGATAAAGGGCGTCGCCGTCCAGCCGGTCGGCGCGACGGCGATCGGCGTATTCAGCACGACCAGCGTGCCGTTGAGCGCAGCGGCCGAATCCCGATATCGCAGGACGTCGTGTGACGTGATCGTGGAGCCGGTTCGCTCGTCCGCGACTATCCGGATCGTGATGATGTGTGCGAGCGCGGCTGGCAGGTCGTTGCTCCGCGCGTCCGCAGGCGCGAATGCCTGTCCGAGTTTCGCGTCGCGGAAGGTGGGATCGAGCGCGGTCCAGCTGTCGCGCTGCTGGACCTCGATCCACGTGTGGTCCGACGCTTCGGCAACAAGCGTCGAGCGCGGCGTCGGCGGATTCTGCCCAAGGGAAACGCCGTCCCGGCGCAGCACCGACTGGACCTCGTCGGCGTTGACGTTCCAGCCGTCAACGAGCGCTCGTGCCGCGGCCCGCGCGGGCGGATCGCCGGGTTGTGGCGGCGGCACGGTCAGACGACCAGGCTTCGCGACCGAATCAAACATCTGATCGACGATGGCTGCGGCGCGGTCGGCGGCGAGATGGCCTCGCACGAAGCGAACGGGCAGTCCCCTCGCTCGGAGCAGCGAGGCCAGGAGCAGTGATTTGTCGGACGCGTTGCCCGCGCCGGCGAGGAGCGTGCCGCGGGCCCCGCGCAGGACACCCGCGTACACCTCGTCCCTCACCTGATCGCGGACAAACGCGAACACCGCGTCCACGCTCCCGCCCAGCGCGGCGGCTTTCGCTGCCGGATCCGTGGCCGTCGCAGGGAGCGCCGCCGCATCCACCTGGACCGCGTTGAGAGAAGACGCCAGGCTCGGCGGCTCGGCAACGCCCTGCGGAGCCTGCGGAGCGCCTTCCGCCGCGGCACGCGAGCTACTCGCTGGCGTCAGGTTCCACAAAGCAAGCCCGGACCCCGTGACCGCGACAAGCAGCACCATGACAGCGATCGACGCACGCCCACGTTGCGAACGGTCTCGAGGCATAGGCGTCCTCCTTCGCAAAGACACACTGTAGTCCCCTTCGGCGCAGGCGGATTGCCGAAAATTCGCAGGAAGTGAACGGCCCGTGGGCGTCCGCTCAGTACCCGGAGAACTTTTCTGTACGGATGTTGTCGGGATCGCCCGGCTCGAATGCGAAGGGAGCGTGCATCTCGAAAGTAAACGGGGCCGTATCGTCGGCGACGCGGTCCACGGTGAGAGGCCGCGCTCTCATGTCTAATACATCAGAGTCACGGAGGGACCGGAAGGTGACGCCGACCGGGGCTATTTACGGTCGTCGGGGCCGTTCAGCCCGTCTTTGAAATTCTTCATCGCCTGCCCCATGCCTTTGCCGAGCGCCGGCAGGTTCTTCGGACCGAACACGAACAGGCAGATGATCAGCACGATCAGTAGATGCGTCGGCTGAAACAGATTTTCAATCATGACATCCCTCTTGGTGGTGCGCCTTTATTGTATGCCCTGGCGGCCGTTCCGGCAAAATGCGCCTCGGACCGCGACAGAGTGGGGCGCGTGGTGGCGGGACACCCGACAGGTTGGGGTATCATAAAATCACGGAAGCACTTAGATAGGCATCCCATGCCGTCGCGCGGCCGGAAAAGGAGCAAAGATGGCACACCGATCACGACCGACGACGAATAAGCGGCAGCGCGAGCAGGCGCGGATTGCGAAGCGCAACGAAAAGGCGGCGCGGCTTGCGGATCGCGCGAAGAAGGTCACCGAGCGGCAGGACATCCCCGAGGGCGTCGATCCGGACATCGCCGACATCCGTCCGGGCCCGCAGCCGCTGACCGACTGGCAAATCGAGACCGACGAAGAAAGCTCGTGACGGAACGGCCGATTCGCGTCCTCTTCATCTG
>JBOGIZ010000230.1:0-5893 GCA_050747805.1 Vicinamibacterales bacterium
CGCCTATCCCGGCCCACACGCCGCGCGCCCCCGCCAGCGCGCGCGCGGCGGCGATTTCGCTCGCGAACCGTTCCGGTTCCGGCGTGTACGCCATCGGGCAGACTGCATCGACGAGACCGTTCTGAACCCAGCCGCGCCAGTCCTGCAGGCGTTGATCGAACGCGTCCTGCGCGTCGGGCGCGACGGCGGCGGTGATGAGCACGTGCGGGCGCTCGGCGCGAACGGCGCCGCGAATATGCGCGATGAGCGCCGTAAGGCGGTCGCGTCGGAACGCCGCCCACTGGTCCGGCAGCGCGTCGGGATACGCAAACGGATCGTCAACCTGCTGCGCGTCGAGCGACCGCTGCAGCGCCGGCGCGAGCGCCGGCCGTACGGTCGTGCGGAACTGGGCGATCGCGAACCGGCTGTAATCGAACTGTGCGTTCGGGAAGCGCGCGTAATCGAGGTGCACGCCGTCGACGGGATAGCGTTTGACGATGTCGGCGATGACGGCTTCGTCGTGGGCGGCCACGGCGGGCAGCAGCGGAGACGTGTAGAGCCCCTCGACCGATTCGAGCTGACCGCGCGTCCAGCGCGCGATCGCGCCGATGTAGCCGGGGTTCGCGGGATCGACCTGCGCGAGCGCCTCGGCGATCGGCCGCGGCACCATCAGCCAGTCCGGATGCTGATAGATGATGTGATCGCGCGACGCCGGCAGCTCGACCGCGCTCGAGACAAGGTTGAGCGTGATCCAGGCCTGCACGCGAATGCCGGACGCGTGCGCGGCGGCGAGCACCGTGGCGAGCGGATCGAACGATGCCGGCTGCGCATCGAGATCCGCGGCCCGCGGCTCGAGCGCGCTCGTGTAATACGCATCGCCGCGCCCGCGAACTTGCACGAGCAGCGTGTTGAAACCTTGATCGTGCGCCGTTCGCACCAAGGACGCGATGCTGGCGGGACTCGTCAGCGACGAGCGCAACACCCAAAGTGCGCGCACTTCCTGAGGTTCGTCGATGTTGCCGGCGGCGGCTGCGCGCGCGGGGAGTTGAAGAGAAGCCGCCCACACGCCGCATACGATCCCCAGCGCGCATACCGCGCGCCGGAGCCAAGAGCTCACGCCGCCAGGAAACATAGAAGCATCCAAATGTAACATGTCTGGTCAGATACTCACGCATGTTTGTTCTTGGTCTTGACGCGGGCGGCACCAAAACCGTGTGCCTGCTGGCCGACGGCGACGGTCAAGTGTTGGCGGAAGCTCGCCGCGGCGGCGCGAATCTGCAGGCCGCCGGCGAACTCGAAGTCGAGAAGGTCCTGCACGATGTGATGGAAGAGGCGCTCGCCGCGTGCGACGGCGTCCCGTCGGCCATCTGCCTCGGCATCGCCGGCGTCGACCGTCCGGGCGATGCGGTCGTGGTCGCCGGCATCATGAAGCGCATCGGCTACAAGGCCCGGGTGCTCGTCGTCAATGACGCGCTCGTCGCGCTCGAGGCGGGCGCTCCCGCGTCGGCCGGTGTCGTCGTCATCGCCGGAACCGGATCGATTGCCTACGGAAGAAACGATCGGAACGAGGCGGCGCGCGCCGGCGGATGGGGCTACATGCTGGGCGACGAGGGCAGCGGCTACTGGATCGGCCGCGCCGCGCTGCGCGCGGTCCTGCGTCAAGCCGATCGCCGGGGACCGAACACCGAACTCACCGGGCTGCTGCTCGCGTACTTTGCCGTCGAGCGTGCGCAGGATCTCATCCACCACGTGTACCAAGGGACACTCAAGCCCGGCGCGATCGCCGCGCTGGCACAGTGCGTCTACGCGGGATTTCAGCACGGTGACGAGGTCTCGATCGGCATTCTCCGCGAGGCCGCCGACCAGCTGGAATCATCGGCGATCTCCGTCGCGCGCCGGCTCGACCTGGCCGGAACCGATTTCCCGTTCGTCCTGGCCGGCGGCATGTTCCGCGCGATTCGGTGGCTGCACGGGGAACTGGACCGACGTCTCACAACCGCGCTTCCTGGCAGCCGCACGGCGCTTCTTGGCGTCGAGCCGGCCGTCGGGGCGATCCGCCTCGCGCTGGCCGACGTGCGCGGCGGCTACACGCCGCCTCGCTATCGCGATGCCTGACCCGTCGACTCGCCGCATGCCCGCCGACGTCACGGTATTTGACGACGACCGCGCGCTCGCGCGGACGCTTGCCGAACGGATCGGCGCCAGGCTCGCCGCGAAGCCCGCGCTGGTGCTCGGGCTTCCGACCGGGCGTTCGCCGATCCGGCTCTATCGCGAGCTGGCCGCCTTGCACGCGCGCGGCCGCGCCGACTTCGCGCAGGCGACGACGTTCAACCTGGACGAGTTTCTCGGCATCGCCGCAAGTCATCCCGGCAGCTATCACGCCTACATGCGGCAGCATCTCTTCTCGAAAGTGAACCTGTCGCCGGAGAGAATCAACGTGCTCGACGGGACCGCGGCGGACCCCGACGCCGAGTGCCGGCGCTACGACGAGGCGATCGCCGCGGCGGGCGGCCTCGATCTGCAGATCCTCGGGATCGGCACGAACGGACATATCGGATTCAACGAGCCGGGGACGACGCTGGCGGGCCCGACGCACCGGACACCACTGAAACTGTCGACGCGGCGCAGCAACGCCGCGCTCTTCGGCGGCGACGTCGACCGTGTGCCGCGCGAGGCCCTGTCGATGGGGATGGCCACCATTCTCCACGCGCGCCGCATCGTCGTCATCGCGACGGGGAAGTCAAAAGCGAGATGCGTCGACCGCGCGCTGCAAGGACCGATCACGACGAAGCTGCCCGCGTCGTTTCTGCAACTGCATCGCGATGTGGAGTGGATGCTGGACCGGGCCGCTGCGGGGCAATAGCTGCCAGCGGCCAGCTACCAGCCGCCAGCTATCAGCCCGCGATAGCTTGCCCGTTTTCAGCTTCTCAGCCAGCGCGAGCTCTCAGCTAGCCGATACCAACTCCAAACTGCTAGCTCGCTGGAGGTTGGCTGCTGGAAGCTGAGAGCTGGGAGCTGGGAGCTGATTAGCGTGTCACTGATTGCCCAGCAGTTTTCGCAGCCGAGGCTCGATGTCTTCGCCGATCGCTTCGCGCACGAGATTGTCGGTCTTGCGGAGACGCTTCAGCGACTCCGGGAGCGTGACGCCGGCTTTTTGCATCACGATGGCGGCCTTCACATTCCAGCGGGCGCGCTTGAGCAGCGCGTCGGCGCCGTCGTAGTCGAGTCCGGTCACGACCCCCACGATGCGGCGCGCGCGATCCTTCAGCTTCTCGGAGCCGGTCTGGACGTCCACCATCAGGTTGCCGTAGGTCTTGCCCCACTTGATCATCGAGAGCGTCGTGAGCATGTTGAGCACCATCTTCGTCGCGGTGCCCGCCTTGAGACGCGTGGATCCGGCGATGATCTCCGGCCCGACGCTTGGCGCGATGATCAGATCGACGAAATTCTGCAGCTCCGACCCCGGCCAGCAGGTGACGAAGATGATCTTGGCGCCCGCCTTGCGGCCGCGCGTGAGCGCGCCGCGGACGAACGGGGTCAGTCCGCTCGCCGACACGCCGACGACCACGTCGCGAATCGAGAGACGGAGACGTCCGACACTGCGGCCGCCTTCTTCGAAGTTGTCTTCGACGCCTTCCTTCGCCTGGAAGACCGCCGCCTGTCCGCCCGCCATGATCGCCTGCACGAGGCGCGGCGAGGTGCCGAAGGTGGGCGGCATCTCGGCGGCTTCGACGACCCCGAGGCGGCCGCTCGTGCCGGCGCCGACGAAAATGATGCGACCGCCTTTGCGCAGCGCGTGCGTGATGATTTCGACGCCGTGGGCGATCTTTTCCTTCTCGCGCTGCACGGCCGCGACGACCTTGCGGTCTTCGTTGATCACCATGTCGATGATGTCGCGGACGGGCGCCTTGTCGATCGCGAGGCTGGCGGGATTGATCTGTTCAGTTGGCAGCGACTGCCACTTCGACGGGGTCGTGGACACGGGCAACCGCGTACGTTAGCGCCGAGGAGCTGACGCTGTCAAACGCCGCAAAAGCCGCGTATTCTGTCCATCGTTGTCAAGCCTCCGCACGTACCTCGACTATCTGCGCGACGTACGGCGGATGGCCGCGAACACCGTCGAAAGCTACGCGCGCGATCTGGCCGCGCTCGCCGTCTTTGCCGAAACGGCGGGCACCCCTGTCGAGTCACTGGATCGCGCGCAGCTTGACGCGTTCGTTCGGCAGCTGCGCACGTCGGGCCTGTCGCCGCGCTCGGTGGCGCGCACGGCCGCCGCGGTTCGCGGGTACTTCAAGTTCCTGGTCGTCGACGGCACGATCGATCGCGATCCAGCCGCGGATCTCCGGATGCCGCGCGCCTGGACGACGCTGCCGAAATATCTCGACCTCGAGGAAGTGGACCGCCTGCTCGCCCAGCCCAACACGTCGACGCCGCGCGGCGTTCGCGACAAGGCGCTGATCGAGGTGCTGTACGCGACGGGCCTGCGCGTGAGCGAGCTGCTCTCGCTCAGGCCCGGCGACATGAGCCTCGACGGCGGCTATCTGACGTGCATCGGCAAGGGCGACAAGCAGCGCCTGGTTCCGCTCGGACACACCGCGGCCGACTGGGTGCGCCGCTACCTCGCGGAGGCACGGCCCGCCCTGCTGAAACAGCGCAAGACCCCGCGGCTCTTCGTCAACGCGAAGGGGGGCGGCCAGCTCT
The DNA here is from genome assembly GCA_050747805.1 of Vicinamibacterales bacterium. Lineage (GTDB taxonomy): Bacteria > Acidobacteriota > Vicinamibacteria > Vicinamibacterales > 2-12-FULL-66-21 > JAICSD01. The sequence goes on from JBOGIZ010000230.1 coordinate 4,681, forward strand.
CGCGCGTCGGCTTCTGGAAGATTCTGAAGGAGTACGGGGTGAAGGCCGGCATCCCGCGTGCGCTCAGTCCGCACGTCCTGCGCCACTCGTTTGCCACGCACCTGCTCGATCGCGGCGCGGATCTGCGCGCGATTCAGATGATGCTCGGCCACGCCGATCTCTCCACGACGCAGATCTACACGCACGTGCTCGAGGCGCGTCTGCGCACGGTGTACGATCGCTTTCATCCGCGCAAATAGGGGAACATCCGACCCCAGTTGTGGTACAGTTCGAAAGATCTACACACGTGATCCCGCAGCAGCGAAGGAGCTCGATTCGCCCATGAGCCGTAACGGTCGTTACCTGTTTACCTCGGAGTCGGTCACCGAAGGGCATCCCGACAAGATCGCCGACCAGATCTCGGATTCGATTCTCGACGCCATTCTCGCGCAGGACCCGGTCGGCCGCGTCGCCTGCGAAACCCTCGTCACGACGGGGCTCGCGATCATCGCGGGCGAAATCACCACGAGTTGCTACGTCGACTTTCCCAAGATCGTCCGCGAGACGATCAAGGACGTCGGCTACACGCGCGCGAAGTTCGGATTCGATTCCGAAACCTGCGCGGTGCTCTCGTCGATTCACGAGCAGTCCCCCGACATTGCGCAGGGGGTCGATCCCGGCGGCGCCGGCGATCAGGGCCTGATGTTCGGCTACGCGTGCACGGAAACGCCCGAGCTGATGCCGATGCCGATCATGCTGGCGCACAAGCTCGTGAAAGGCCTCTCGTGCGCGCGCCGCGACGGCGTGCTCGACTACCTCCGTCCCGACGGCAAGTCGCAGGTCTCGGTGGAGTACGACGGCGGCCGTCCCGTCCGTGTCGACACCGTGGTCGTCTCGACGCAGCACAGCTCCACGGTCAGCCACGACACGCTGCGCGAAGATCTCACCGACAAGATCGTGCACCGCGTCATCCCGCGTGAGTTGATGGACAGCCGCACGCGCGTGCTCATCAATCCCACCGGCCGCTTCGTTGTCGGAGGCCCGCACGGCGATGCCGGCGTGACCGGCCGCAAGATCATCGTCGATACGTACGGCGGCGCTGCGCCGCACGGCGGCGGCGCGTTCTCCGGCAAGGATCCGACGAAGGAGGACCGATCCGCCTCCTACATGGCTCGCGACATCGCGAAGAACGTCGTCGCCGCCGGCATCGCCGAGCGCAGCAAGGTGCAGCTTG
>JBOGIZ010000231.1:0-4061 GCA_050747805.1 Vicinamibacterales bacterium
TGAAGTACCTCGATCGGATTCCGGACGAGGCGATCGTCCACGTCAACATCCCGACCGGCATCCCGCTCGTCTACGAGCTCGACGACGACCTCAGACCGATGCGGCATTACTATCTCGGCGATCCGGCCGCCGCCGTCGCAGCCGCGGCCCGAGTCGCCAACCAGGCAAAGGGTTGATGGGTCAGGGCGCAGGCCTCGGGGCTCAGGTTGGCGCAAAAAGAAAAAAGCCGGCGCGCTCGCGCACGCCGGCTTTCGTACTTCTGAGTGCTAATTTCTAACTTCTAAGTTCTCATTTTTAACTTCTATTCGACCGCTTCCGTCGTCTCGTCTGCGGCGATCCGCAGCGAGCGGAGGAAGCGGCGGTCGTTCGCGGTGACGTCGAGTGCCCGCTTCGACTGCAAAATTCGCGCGGGCGCGGCGACCTTCGTCAGAGCGGCGGTCTGGGACCGGCTGACGAATCCCACCACCGCTTCGAGTGTCACCTTCATCTCGAAACCAGCCGCGCGCGCCTTCTCACGGCACGCTTCTACTTGCGGATTCTCTGCGACCGCGGCAGCGATCGCGTCGGCCAGCTCTCGGGCGAACCGGTTGACGACGTCGTCCATCTGCTTCCCTCCTACGCCGCCGGCCCAGGTTCCGGGGCGCCTCCCAACCGAAGACTGCCTACACCAAGACCGGTGGACAGGGATTGGGCGCCTGACGTCTGCATCTGTGTCGGAAAGACCTTGTAGGTAGGCACAGTTTAAGCCCCAGCCGTAGTAGTGTCAAGCAGTTACGGCGACGGAATCGGTGAAACTCGCGTTACAATCGCCGCGTGAGCAGCGCCGGTACCTCCCCTCCGGTACGCACGCCGCGTGATCTCGTCGACTGGAGCCCCGACACCGAACTGGGCTACCCCGGGGCGTTTCCCTTCACTCGCGGGATCCAGCCGACCATGTATCGCGGACGGCTGTGGACGATGCGACAGTACGCCGGTTTTGCCACCGCGGAAGAGTCGAACGCACGCTACCGCTACCTGCTCGCGCAAGGCGTCAGCGGGCTGAGCGTGGCCTTCGACCTGCCGACGCAAATGGGGTACGACTCGGACCACGCCCTGGCCGCCGGCGAAGTCGGACGTGTCGGCGTGGCCGTCGACTCCATCGAGGACATGGCGACGCTGTTCGATCGGATTCCCCTCGACCAGGTGTCGACGTCGATGACCATCAACGCGACGGCGATCATCCTGCTATCGCTCTACGTCGCGGTGGCCAGGCGTCAGGGGGTCGCGTCGCGCGCGCTGGCGGGCACGGTGCAGAACGACATCCTCAAGGAATACGTCGCCCGCGGGACCTATATCTATCCACCGCGCGCCTCGCTGCGAATCGTGACCGACATCTTCGCCTTCTGCGAGCGCGAGATGCCGAACTGGAACACGATTTCAATCAGCGGCTATCACATCAGGGAAGCGGGATCGACCGCGGTCCAGGAAGTGGCGTTCACCTTCGCGCACGCGATCGCCTACGTGCAATCGGCGATTGACGCCGGCCTCGACGTGAACCGCTTCGGCCAGCGACTGTCGTTCTTCTTCAACGCGCACAACGATTTTTTAGAGGAGATCGCCAAATTCCGTGCCGCGCGCCGACTGTGGGCGCGCCTGATGCGCGATCGCTTTCACGCGACCAACCCGCGTGCCCAGCAATTGCGTTTTCACACCCAGACCGCCGGCAGCACGCTCACCGCCCAGCAGCCCGACAACAACATCGTGCGCGTCGCGCTGCAGGCGCTAGCGGCGGTGCTGGGCGGAACCCAGTCGCTGCACTGCAACGGACGCGACGAAGCGCTCGCGCTGCCAACCGAAGAATCCGCCCGCATCGCGCTACGCACGCAGCAGATCCTCGCGTGTGAGAGCGGCGTCGCCAATACCGTCGACCCGGTGGGAGGCTCGATCGCGATCGAAGACGCGACGGATCGGATCGAGCGCGAGGCGGCGGCGCTGCTCGAGCGCGTGAACGCGCTCGGCGGCACGCTCGCCGCGATCGAATCAGGATTCATCCAGCGCGAGATCCAGGACGCCGCGTACCGCGCGCAGCAGCAGGTCGATGCCGGCGAGACGATCGTCGTCGGCATGAATCGCTTCGCAACAGAGGCCGGTGTGCCGATCGACACACTGCGCATCGACCCGGAGATCGAGCCGCGGCAGATCGCACGCGTCCGCGCGGTGCGCGCCCGGCGCGACGGCGCCCGGTGGCGTGCCGCCATCGACGCGGTGGCTTCGGCCGCCCGCGGAACCGACAACCTGGTGCCGCCGATTGTCGGTGCGGTCGAAGCCTTCGCCACCGTGGGCGAAATCGCCGATGCGATGCGGTCGGTGTTCGGCGAGCACCGGGACATCGATGGCTGACGATCCGTTGGCCGCCCGCCGGCGGGCGATCCTTGCGGTCGAACATCTGTCGGTGACGTTCGACGTGAACGGCCGCGCGGTCCACGCGGTGAATGACGTCAGCTTTCAGATCGACGCAGGGGAAACCCTCTGCCTGGTCGGCGAGTCGGGCAGCGGCAAGTCCCTGACGGCCCTGTCGATCCTCCGGCTTGTCGACCCGCCGGGCCGAATCGAAGCCGGCCGCGTCCTCTTCGACGGCCGCGACCTTCTGGCACTCGACGAGCGCGCGATACGGACGATCCGCGGCGCGGCGATTGGTTTCGTGTTCCAGGAGCCGGCAACCGCGTTCAATCCGCTGTTCACGATTGGCAGCCACATCGAGGAGACGCTGGCGGTGCACGGCGTTGCGCGCGGCCGCGCCGCCCGCGCGCGGGCCGTCGACTTGCTGGAGGCCGTCAGCATTCCGGATCCCGATCGCCGGGCGCGCGAGTACCCGCATCAGCTGTCCGGCGGCCTTCGCCAGCGCGCGCTCATTGCCCTCGCGCTGGCCTGCAACCCCAGGCTTCTTATCGCCGACGAGCCGACCACGGCGCTCGACGTCACCATTCAAGCGCAAATTCTCGATCTCCTCCTCGATCTTCGCCGACGGTTCACTCTGACGGTCCTCCTCATCACGCACGATCTCGGCGTCGTTGCCCGAATGGCCGACCGCGTGGCCGTCATGTACGCGGGCCGGATCGTCGAGGAGGCGCCGGTGCGCGATGTCTTTCACAATCCGCGGCACCCCTATACGCGCGCGCTGCTCGCGTCGATCCCGGGCGGACCGCGGGGATCGATGCTGAGCGCGATTCCGGGATCCGTCCCGTCTCTGGCGCTCGTGCCGCCAGGCTGCGCCTTCGCGCCGCGCTGCGTGAATCGCTTCGACCCCTGCGCTGGCGCGGTGCCCGGCATGACCGAGATCCGTGAGACGGAGGCCGTGGGCCGCGATCCGGGGTCCGTGGACCGTCATCCCGATCCACGGACCACGGACGACGGACCACGGATCACGCCCTACGGGCCACGCCACGTTGTGCGCTGCTATCTCTACTCGAGCGCGATCGAACCGGACGCATGCGCGGAGCACCAGCGCTGATGCCGCTGCTCGAGGTTCGGCATCTGTCGAAGTCGTTCGTGCGGCGCCGTGGAATTCTCGGCCCGGCCAGCTACGTGCACGCCGTTCGCGACGTCAGCTTCACCATCGACAAAGGAGAAACGTTTGGACTCGTCGGCGAGTCTGGCAGCGGGAAGACGACGACCGGTCGCTGCGTGCTTCGGCTGATCGAGCCGACGTCCGGACGCGTGACCTTCGACGGCCGCGATCTGCTGGCGCTCTCATTGGGCGAGCTTCGCCGCGCGCGCCGCAACATGCAGATCGTCTTTCAGGATCCGTATTCGGCGCTCAACCCGCGCATGCGCGCCGGCGACATCGTCGAAGAGCCGCTCGTCATTCACCGGCTTGGATCTCGTGCCGAGCGGCGCGCACGGGTGCGCGAACTTTTCGAGCTCGTGGGACTCGACGCCGCTCACCTGACGCGGTATCCCCACGAATTCAGCGGCGGCCAGCGGCAGCGCATCGGCCTCGCGCGCGCGCTGGCGCTCGATCCGTCGTTCATCGTCGCCGACGAACCGGTGTCGGCGCTCGATGTGTCAGTGCAGGCGCAGAT
>JBOGIZ010000232.1:0-2226 GCA_050747805.1 Vicinamibacterales bacterium
GCTGGCCAGCTACGTCCCCGCGCGCCGCGCGAGCGGTGTCGATCCGATCGAATCGCTGCGGAATGATTAATCGAAGACCCGGTCGCCGCGCTGTTCAGCGGAGTCCCGTCATCGATGACAGGAAGCCATCGATCAAGGTCTGGACGCCGCAGCGCGGATGGCAGCAGCTGCGTCCGGCCAGCCGTTGGCGCTCTAATTCCAGGTCCGAGGCCCGCATTGCATCAGCGAGCGAGCGGCGCAGGGAGTCCCGCCTTCGCCGAGGCTTCGGCGGATGAAATTAGAACGGCAGCAGCGGCTCTTCGGGATCGAACGGCGCGGCGGGGTCTTCGAGATTGTGCACGCTGACGCCGAGGAGACGCACGGGCCGCGCCGCCGCTTCCGTTCGATCGAGCAGCGCGAGTGCGCGCGCCGCGATGTCCTCGGCGTCGCGCGCGCCGGGCGATCGCGTGTGGCTGCGCGTGATCGTCGTGAAATCCGAGTAGCGGACCTTGATCGTCACGGTCCGGCAGAGCAGCGGCTTTCGCTCGAGCCACGCCGCCGCATCGCGCGCCATTTCATCGATCTCGTGGCGGATCTCGTTGATGTCGGTCAGATCCTCGTCGTAGGTCACTTCGCTCCCTGACGACTTCGTCTCGCGATTGGGCTCGACGGCCCGATCGTCGATGCCCATGGCGAGCCGCCGGAGCCAGTCGGCCAGGCTCCCGACGGCATCGCGCAGAATCCGTTCGTCGACGACGCGCACGTCCACGAGCCGCTCGATGCCGCGCTGCCGAAGCCGCGCCGCCGTCACCGGACCGACCCCCCACAGCGCGTCGACCGGCAGCTTCTGCAGGAACGGCTCGACGCGCTCGGGCGCGATCACCGTCATGCCGTCGGGCTTCTTCCACGCCGATGCGATCTTCGCGAGAAACTTGTTGGGCGCGACGCCGGCGGACGCCGTCAGCCCGGTCGCCGCGCGGATCTCGGCTTTGAGCCGCTGCGCGACCGCCCGGCCGAGCGCTTCCCCCCAGGCGTTCTCCGTCACGTCGAGGTACGCCTCGTCGAGCGACAGCGGTTCCACGAGCGGCGTCACCGATCGGAAGATCTCGAAGACCTGCTTCGACGCCGCGCGGTACCGCTGAAAATCGGGATGGACGATGACGAGGTCCGGGCAGAGGCGGACGGCGCGCGACATGGAAATCGCGGAATGAACGCCGTACTTGCGCGCCTCGTAGCTCGCAGCCGCGACGACGCCGCGCTTGTCGGGGTCACCGCCGACGGCGACAGGCTTTCCGCGGAGGTGCGGCTTGTCGCGCTGCTCGACCGACGCGTAGAACGCGTCCAGGTCGATGTGGAGAATGCGCCGAAGCACAGGCGTCAGTGTACCAATTGTATGAACCCGACACGACGGATCGCGCAAAGAGCGCCGGGAAAGCCAAGACAACTCGGTGCGGCTCTGCATCGCTCTGCGCGCTCGGAATAAGTACGTGACGAGCGTACCCTTCCGTTTGGCATGAATCCGAGATGTTCGTCTCTGCCTGCGCGTCCGATTTGCTACACTCGCCTGCTGCGATGCCATTCGAATTGCAGCCGCATTTGACGGGTGATTTGCTCGATCTGCGTCCGCTCACGCGGGACGACTTCGCCGCGCTCTACGCCGTCGCGTCCGATCGGCTGATCTGGGAGCAGCATCCGGCGGCCGATCGCTGGCAGGAGCCGGTGTTCCGCGGATTCTTTCAGGGCGGGCTGGACTGCGGCGGCGCGCTCGCGGCGATCGACACGGCGGACGGGCGGATGATCGGGTCCTCGCGCTACTTCGCGTACTCCGAGGAACGGCGCGACGTCGAGATCGGCTGGACGTTTCTGGCGCGGTCGCATTGGGGCGGCCGCTACAACGGCGAGATGAAGCGGCTGATGCTCGATCATGCGTTTCGTTTCGTCGATCGCGTGTACTTCATCGTCGGTCCCGGCAACCGCCGATCGCAGCGCGCGGTGGAGAAACTTGGCGCCCTTCGCACCGGGGAGAGGCCCGACCACTACAACACGAACAGCCTCGTGTTCACGCTCGAACGGGAGTCGTGGCCACGGAATACACGGATTACACGGATATAGATGGGATGCGCGGAATAGCGGCGATACGGCGCCGAATCGCTTTATCCTGTAATCCTGTGCTCCGTCCCCGATCGCATCGGCGGCGGAATGGCGAAGAGCCGACGACCCGAGCCGCTTTCCGTGTAATCCGTGTAC
>JBOGIZ010000233.1:0-4007 GCA_050747805.1 Vicinamibacterales bacterium
GCCATGATCTGTTCGAGCGTGACGCCCTGAGTCGCGGACGACGCGTTTCTCTGCGCACCGAGCGTCGCGGCCGTACACACCATCCCGAGCGCGAGTGCGCTCATTCGTTTCAGCATCAGTGATCCTCGCGAAATCCGGTCGCGCTCCCGTCTCACGATATCGCAACCGGGACCGTGAGCGATCAGACAGCGCGCTCAGGGAAGAATCCGGAGTGGACCGCTCGCGCGAAATGTAAAGCGCTGGGCGTTTATATTTCGTCGACGACACACTTCACTGGCGCAGCCCGGCGTATTCCTTGCGCGCGGCGGCGAGCGTCGCGAAGTCCGGCTCGGCATCCTTCCAGAAACCGAGGACGGCCGCGTAAGCCGTGCGGCTCTCGTCGCGGCGTCCCAGCGCGGCGTCGGCGCGCGCCAGGCCGAGATACGCCAGCGGACGCAACGGCGAGACGGGATCGACACCCGCATGGTCGATGACGCCTTGAAACGCGCGCGCGGCCTCGGCCCACGCGCGCAGATGCAGGCACTCCAGCCCGTGGATGTACGGCGGCCCGAGTGCGGCTTCCTGGCCCCATTGGTACGGCATGCCTGGCGCGAGCGCGCTCGCCACGTCGTCGAGCGTCGCGCCGTGGCGCGTCGCTGCCAGCACGGCCTTCGTCGCCGGCGAATAGACGCCCATCGTCATCGTCGACAGCGGATGATGCTCGGCCGCTTCCTGCAGAAGCTGCTCCGCGGCCGCGTCGCGGCCGCCGAGCGCATACACGAGCGCGCCCAGGCCCAGGACGACTTCATTGTGCGCGATCTGCAGCGCTTCGTCCGCCGACTTCATCGCCACGCCCGTGCGTCCCATCAACGCTTCGTACTCGGCCCCGTTGACGATCGTGTTGGCGGGCGATTCGTCGTTTCCCGCGTCTCGTTCGCGACGCGCGGCCTCGTCGAACATCGTCGCCGCTTCGACCGGACGGCCTCGAAACGCGGACCACTCCGCCTGCTCGAAAAGCGTCGCGCTGCGATCGAGATGCGCGGTCGACCAGGCGACTTCGCGCGCGATCGCCGCAGCGTCCCCCTGGAACGCCGCGATCTCATACAGCACCAGATGCGCGGTGGGACTGTCGGGAAAATGTTCCAGCTGCTGCCGGCACACGGCCTTCGCCTCCTCGAACCGGGCGGTGCCGAGAAGCGCCGTGATCAGATTGGTATAGCCGAATGTGTGGTTCGGCTCGAGCGCCACGGTCCTGCGAGAGGCGGTGGCGGCGATGTCATAGCGCCCAATGAGATTCGAATCGTTGGCCAGCGCGTTGAAGCCCAGCCAGTCGTCCGGATAGATCTCCGACCACGCCCGGTACGTCTCGGACGCTTTCTCCAGGTCCCCGATCACGATGTCAAAATAGCGTCCCGTGATGAGAAAGCGTTCCGGCGCGGTCGCCCGGTCGCGCAGTTCGAACGCCCGACGGAAAAACGTCGTCCCTTCGTTGATGTTGCCCATGTTGGAGTACGACGATCCGAGCTGCACGAACGCGACGGCGAACTGCGGATCGAGCGCGATGGCCGTCTTGAACGCCGGAATCGCCCTCAAGTTGTCGGCCCGCGCGCGGAGCTCCATGCCCAACTGGTACGCGCGGAGCGCGTCGAGCGAGTCCGTGGTCGCGACGGCGATCGGTGTGTTGTACGACTGGAGCGTGGCGCCGGGTTCACCGAGCTGGCCGCGCAAATCCGCGATTTCACGACCGAGCGTCGACACGATCTGATCGCGACTGCCGACGGCCGCGCGCTCCTGTGCGAGCACGCTGGCGTCGCCGCAGCGGGTGGCCTGAACCATCAACATGTACTCGCGCCCGGATCGCGCGATCGATCCGTCCACAACGGCGGCGGCGTTGGCGCGGCGGCAGACCTCGCGCGCGAGCCCGGACGTCAACGCCTCGTCAGGCGGCCGGCCGAGTCCCTGCAGGATGTCTCCAAGAGTGCTCTCCGAAAGGACGTGCAGGTATGGGGACTGCCCGAGGCCCATCATGGCCACCGTCCGAAGCGATCCGTCGAAGACACTCTCGCCGGTCGCGTTCGAAAAGTTGGCCACGATAATGCCGGCGCGCGCAGTGAGCGGCTCCTTGACCCTCACGCGCCAGAAGAAGAAAGCGCCTAATGCACCGATAAGGATGAGGGCGGACGCCGCGATCAGCGCGCGATGTGTTCCCTTCTGTGGCGCCAGCGATGCAGGCGGTGTGGCCGCGGGTCCTGGTCGTGCGTCATTTGCCGTAATTTGCTGCGCGCCGCCGACGACTACGAGCGGCGCGATGAAACGATAGCCTCGTTTGGGAATCGTCTCGACGAATCGCGGATTGGCCGCCTCGTCGCCCAACGCGGCCCGGACCTTCGCAAGCGCGACACCCAGACTCTTGTCGAATTCGACGAAGGTGTCGTCCGGCCACAGACGCGTGCGCAGCTCCTCGCGCAGGACCAGGTCGCCATGCCGCTCCAGGAGGGCGACCAGAACGCGAAATGGTTGCTCCTGGATCCGCACGGGACGACCCTGCTTGAGTAGCCGGCCCGCGTGAACGTCCAGTTCGAACAGGCCAAAGCGATATCGAATCCTCTCGAATGACATCCTGGAGGGCCGCTCCTCCACCGGAGACGGGTTGAACTGAGCGTAGCACAGCCGCCAGCGTTGTCGAATCCAACGATCAGCGCCGAAAAGGACGGTTTACTGGCGACCGCAAGTCGCCATCGCCAAACGATTTACGAGTTAGCACGTCGTTCGCGACCGATTAGCTTGACCTTCACCGATACGCCAGCCGATCGTGCTTTCCTAAGGACCGTACGCCACCGTGCGGATCCGGTCTCCACAAACGACGACATCGCCATGAACTGTCCGAATTGCCGACACGAGAATCCGAACGACGCGCGCTTTTGCGCGCAATGTGGCGCGCCGCTGACGCAACCAGCGCCAGTCGCGCCCGCGACACCAACCTCGACCGCTCCGGCAGCACAACCTGCTGGCCGCAGGAAGGCCAGTCTCATCGTCCTCGCTCTAGTCTTCTGTGCGCTGCTGTTGGCTGGTGGGATGTACGCCTTCCACGCCGTCGCCAACAAGGCCCCGGCGCCGGCCCCTGTCGGTACGCCGACTAACGCGCGGACAGATAATTCGAACGCGAAGCCTGCCGTTACGCAACAAGGCGCGCCGGCCGCCGGCAACGCGATCGGTACCCCCGTTGGCATCGGCGCGAAAGGCGGGCAGGACTCCGGCAAGGCGCCGGACAATCCGACGCAGGCTCAGCCGGTCGAGCAACACGAGACGTCCAGCGGCAGCGCCAGTCCCAACACCACCACGCCGGAGACCGCCGACGGCGGACAGGCGGCGGGCGCGATGGGCGGTTTGCTGAGCGCGCTGAGCGCCTCGGTGGGCGGCGTGCGTCGGCACGATCCCGTCGATTTCCACACGCTGGAAGCGCTGCTGCCCTCTTCGCTGCCTGGAATGCCGAACGCCACGCCGGACGGCAATGCCGACGACACCATGAGCATCAAGACGTCGTCGGCGCATGTCGACTTCAGCGACACGAACGCCAGCCGCATCCACCTGTCGATCACGGATGCGACGGCCATTTCTGGCCTCGCTGGGCTGGCCAACATGGCCAATTCCGAGCAATCCCAACAGAGCGACAGCTATGAGAAGACCGAGATCATCGACGGCCGCAGCGTGCACGAGCGATGGGACGCCGTCGCCAGACATGGCGAGCTGTCGCTCAGCGTGGTACAACGCTTCGCCGTGGACGCCGTGGGCGACAACGTGGACATGGATGCGTTGAAGAACGCGCTCGCGCAGATCGATCTGGCGAAGCTCGAATCAATGAAAGACGCCAATCCGGTGGCGAAATAACGCTCAGCTGAGACGAGGCCATTGCATGCGAACCAGCCGACTCGTCGCCGTGCTCGCCGTGCTCGCGTTCGCCGTCGCGCCGGCGTGCCGCCAGAGGGATCAGCCGCCCGCGCAGAAGGCAGCCCCAGCGGCCCCCGCAC
>JBOGIZ010000234.1:0-5021 GCA_050747805.1 Vicinamibacterales bacterium
CTCCTCGCCATGGTCGGCGGTCGAGCTGTTGTTGTGTGGCTGTTGTGGCTGCTGTGTGCACGGGTTCCGCTCATGTCCCGCGCGGCGGGACGACAGATGCTCGCGAGCCGGATGCGCTGGGGTGCGACGCGAGCGATCGCGTGCGTCGTGATGACGAGCGCCGCCGCCGCGCTGTTCGCCCTCATCTGGACAGAGGCCCTGCCGACTCTGATTCGTCCGGCGTTTGTTTGGATCGGCGTCGTGCCGCCGGCCGCCGCGACGGCGATCGTGCAAGCCAACGCGACGGTCATCATCGCGACGGCTGCGATCGTCGGCGCGATCGCCGGCCTGTTGCTCGTCGCCTCGCCTTCGATTGACTCCGCGCGTCCCCGAGCGAGACGCGGCGCGACGCTTGCCCGTGCGACGTGGCGGTGGGGCGTGCGTCCGATCGTCCTGACCGGCGCGATGGGTGGTCTCATCACATCGTGGACGCAGGCTGCGGTGATCTACACGTGCTTTCTTCTGATGCCGATCGTCGGCGCGATCGCGGCGCGGCGACTGGGCATCGCGCATCTGCTCAGCACGGTGCCGCTCCCGGTGCGCGTCGCGGTCGCGGCCGTGGCCGCGTTCGGGTTGGCAAGCGCGCTCGAGTTTGGCGCGCTGTGGTTCCACCGGGTGGGCGTGCCGTCACTCGTTCCAGGATTGATCGCCGGACTTTTCGCCTTCGCCGTGCTGTCACCTGCATCCGCCCGCACGCCGGTTCGATCAACCGTGCCCTGATCTAACCTGCGAGTATTACTCGGGCGCTCGGAACGAGGCCGCGGCCTCGCCCGACGTCACCACCGGGACGACCTCGAAGGCGACCAGGTCCTCCCAGCGTTCGATCCAGGCGTCAAGCTGGCGCCGCTCGGCGCATTCCATCACCTGAAAGCAGCGCGTGAAATCGGCTGTCACCCAACTGTCCACGTACCGCAGTCCATCGGGCGCCAGCCGGCCGCGCTCGCGGACGCGTCGATAGATCGCGGCCGGGTCGCCCTTGAAGGTCTCCACGATCATGTAAAGCATGGATGGCGGGACTCTATCACTGCTGATGCTGCGTCTGGCCATACTCGAATCCGACACGAACGCGACCGCGGGCCCTTCCCTCGTTCGGTGCCCACACCGCCATCGTCCGCGATACGCTGTGAGGATGTCTGCGTCCCTCGACTTCGGCCTGGACACGTTCGGCGACGTCACCGTGGACGGCGACGGCGCGCTCATCTCCGACGCCCAGGCCATCCGCCACGTCGTCGAACAAGCGGTGCTGGCGGACCGCGTCGGCATCGACGTGTTTGGCGTCGGCGAACACCATCGGCCTGATTTTTCGATTTCGGCGCCGGAAGTCGTGCTGGCGGCAATCGCGGGACAGACCACGCGGATCAAGCTCGGTTCCGCCGTGACCGTACTCAGCACCGACGAACCCGTGCGCGTGTTCGAGCGGTTCTCGACGCTCAACGCGATCTCACACGGCCGTGCCGAAGTCATTCTCGGTCGAGGATCGTTCACCGAATCGTATCCGCTCTTCGGCTTCGACCTGAGTCGGTACGAGGAATGGTTCGAGGACAAGCTCTCGCTTTTCGCGGAGTTGCTGAAGAACGGTCCGGTGACATGGACGGGAACCACGAGAACATCTTTGACGAACCAGATGGTGTACCCGCGGATCGAGTCGGGCGCGCTCACGACTTGGGTCGGCGTCGGTGGAAGCCCGGAGTCTGTCGTGCGCGCCGCGCGCTACGGCCTTCCGCTGACGCTTGCGATCATCGGCGGCAACCCGGTGCGGTTTCGGCCGTATGTCGATCTCTACCTGGAGTCGCTCGCGCGTTTCGGGCATCCCGTTCAGCCGATCGCCGTGCACCAGCCCGGGCATATTGCCAACAGCGACGAGCGTGCACGCGAGGAGCTGTGGCCGCACTATCGCGACATGTTCACGCGCATCGGCGCGGAGCGCGGCTGGCCGCCCGTGACGCGCGAACACTTCGAGCAGGAGATCGGACCAGCGGGCGCGCTGTGCGTGGGATCGCCCGAGACTGTCGCGAACAAAATCGCGCGCACCGTGCGCACGCTCAGCCTGTCGCGATTCAGCATGAAGTACAGCGCCGGCACGCTTCCCTACGAAGCGCTGATGTCCAGCATCGAGTTGTACGGCACTCGGGTAATACCCATCGTGCGCGATATGGTCACGGCGTGAGCGCCGTGGCGCACGTCTCGTCGGCGCGCGTGAGCGCCGCGCGACTGACTGCCGCGGGCGAAATAATTGCCGGTCAGGATCCGGTTTCGTCGAATCCTGGCCGCCGGAACTCAAGCGCGCGCGGAAACTCTCTGTTCATCTCATCGCGCAGCCGAACGAGGCTGTCGCCCAGGACGCCCGCGGCCGCCTTCTCGATCGCGGCGTTGCCTTTCGCAGGCGGATACAGTCCGATGTGGTGTTCGAAGGCCGCGAAGTAAACCAGGATGCGCCGGAGCTTGAACGCCGGGATGCCGTAGCTGATCGTCTCGATCGCGTCCGGTGCGGCCTTCCGAATCGTGGCGCGAACGCGGCGAAGAAGCGGCTGCACCTCAGGCGAACATCGCTCGATGTACTCGTCAATGGTTTTGGGCGTCTTGCGATGGCGAGCGTCAGATGCGCGCAAGGAGGTCATACACGTCCGTCACGGGTTCCGCTTCGTTGCGGGTCCAATGCCCGTACACCTCCCAGCGCGGACCGGCGCGAGCACGTGCCCGCGCCCGCCATCACGCAACGATGGCTGCGTGCGCCGAGCGGAGTCCGGCGTACGATCCGCGATCCGTCGTCATGGCAACTTCGCCGGCAGGCACATCTACCGCACGGACGCTCCCGATCGGTCTGACGTCTTCGAGGACTCCGACACCGAATTCGCAATCGACGCAATCCGGTAGCCCCTCGGCGTCGCGGCGTCACCTGACGGAGCCGCCGTCCCATTCATGCGCCGGGTCGGGCACGAATGTGATGCCTTCGTCGCGGATCGTGACCAGCCAGCCACCCGGAATCATCGCTCGTCGGATTCGGTAGTCGACAAGTTCCAGCTTGAAGCCTTTGGTGGATACCTTCTCGAAGACGAGAACGGGGGACGGATCTGCTGCCATGGTGCTCTCCTGAATCGACGTGGTTTGCTGAGATGGAAATAAAGATTGGCATGCGTGATCGCGCTGTGGTTCGCAATCATACCGAAGGCGCCGCTACGCGGCTAGCCACGCGATGATGATGAAGACCCCTGCCCGGCGGCAATCGACTTGGCGATCGCCCGAAAGTCGCCGTCGCACACTTGCGAGACATGTGCCGGCGCTTTGCGAATTCAGTGCCGCCCGCGCATCCCCGAGATTCCTCGGCAGACCTCACTGTGCGAAGACCAGCGTTCCGCGAGGTACGCAGAATCTACGCACCTCGACGACACCGACAATTGCCGAAATTGGTATGGCGTGTCATTTCGCGGTGATCGGCGTCCACTGCGCCGAAGCGATTTTCCACTTGCCCGACACGCGCACGAATACGACCGTGGTCGCGACGCGCGACGTCTCTGTTGGTGACGTCGAGGTGTGAATGCCCGTCAGGATGGCGGTATCGCCGAATCGGCGGACCGTGACGTCACTCAGGACATGACGAGTGCCGGGCACCCCGATCGGCTCGTGCGCGGCTCTCGGCCGCGATTTCACCCACACGACGCCCACGGGCGCGACGAGCGCGACGTTGTTCACCTCCAGCTCGTTCAGCGTGGCGCCGTCTCCGCTGTCGAACGCTTGGTACCACTTGGCGTGGATCGACTCGAGCTCGGAGCGCAGACCCGCGTCGGCCGGTTGTGCCCAGGACGGCGTCGTGCACAGCGCCAAGAAGAGGAAGAGGAGTGCCCGCCGCATATGATCTCCTTCTGAGTAAGTCCACGACCGATCATCGGCCGACCGGAGTCAATCGCGCATATCCTGCGCGCCGCACAAAGATTCGTCAAGCGGCGAGGGCTGCTCTGGCCGAGCATAACGGCGCTTGCCGCTTGTCAACCGGCCGTATGATGGCCGCCGAGGAGAACCACCATGCGCACACGGTTCGCCCGGGGTGATGGATGGACGGATGGATTCTGTCGCAGTCTCACGGCCGCGGCGGCGCGACAAACCGGCGAGATTGCCGCTCGTATGCGTGCGCGAGCGTCAGCACGCGGGCGTCTTCGCCTGGCAGGCCGGTAACCGACAGATTGAGCGCCGGCATGCCGTCGGCGCCGAGACCCGCGGGCACCGATACTTCGGGTAGCCCGAGCCAATTGCCGTAGCCGAGCGGCGTCCGGATATCGGGCCAGCCATCGGCGAGTCGAAACGCGTTGAACGGCATCGTCGGATAGATCATCGCCGCAACCCGCGCGCCGCGCATCGACCGCGCGAGCGCGCGAACGACTGCCCAGCCGGATCGTGCGCCATTGGTTGGCGCAGCAGCGGTACGCAGTCCTCGAATCGCTTCGGCAGGACGTCGTAAAAGGATCGATACGCGTCGTAGCCACGTCGCACCGCGCCCAGAGGATCGTCGGTGCGGCCGGCGAAATAGCGATACAGCGCGTTGGCGGTCGCCGCCGGCGATCGCGAATCTCCGGCCACATCGCCGCGCGCGCGCTCGGCGTCGGTGAACGCCTGCCGGTAGTTCGCAAGCGTCACCGGCGGCTGGAACGGCTCGACGATCGCACCCGCGGCGCGCAGATCGGCGAGTGCGCGATCCCATATCGTCAACGCTTCAGCCGTCATCTTTTCGCGCGGCACATGCGCCTCGACGAGACCCAAATGCATGCCCCTCAGTGCGTCGTCGCGCAGTGCGGCCAGCGCGTGGCGATCCGGTCCGCGACCGTGCGAAAGCGGATCCGACGGATCGGCGCCGGCAACCCCGGCGAGCAGCAGCGCCGCGTCCGCCACCGACCGCGCGAGCGGACCGTGCGTATCGAGGTACGGCCAGGTCGGGACGACGCCGTCGCGCGCGACGAGCCCGAATGTCGGTTTCATGCCGACGACGCCAA
>JBOGIZ010000235.1:0-3424 GCA_050747805.1 Vicinamibacterales bacterium
GCTCCAGACCGATCCGCTCCGCGGTTTTCTTGCCAATCCCCGGAATGCGCGTGAGTCGCGCGACGTCCTGGGTGCGGATCGCGCGTACGAGCTCGCCCGTGTCGATCCCCGACAGCACCGCCAGCGCAAGCTTCGGCCCGATGCCGCTGACGCCAATCAGCCGCTCGAAAAGATCCTGCTCGAGCGCCGACGCAAAGCCATAGAGCGCAAGGGCGTCCTCGCGCACGTGCGTGTGAATGCGGAGCGTGACCCGGGAGCCCGCGTCCCCGAGATCGTAGAAGGTGGACAGCGGGACGAGCACGTCGTACCCCACACCACCCACATCGATCACGATGCGGTTCGGCGTCTTTTCGATCAGGAGCCCGTCGAGTCGCGCAATCACGGGCGGTAGGCCCGCCAGCTTGTCAGCGGCTTGCTGTCCTTCCGGCTGAACCCGGACGCGACGGACGCGACGGCGCCGCTCGTGGCGTGGACGTGGCAAATCGCGACGGCGAGCGCGTCGGCGGCGTCGTGAGGCGAGGGCGGCGCATCGAGCCCGAGCAGCAGCTTCACCATCTGGCCAACCTGCGGCTTCTCCGCCCGGCCGAAGCCCACCACGGCGCGCTTGATCTCGGCGGGCGTGTATTCGACGATTTCGGCGCCGGACGAGGACGCCGCCAGCAGCGCCACGCCGCGCGCGTGCCCGAGCTTCAAGGCGCTCCGCACGTTCCTGGCGTGAAAGATGTTTTCGATGGCGACGCAGTCGGGACGGTGGCGCGCCAGAAGCTGCGCGAGGCCCTCGTGGATCGCCTGCAGTCGCTCGGCGAAGGAGGCGCGGGCGCCCGCCGACAGCGATCCGCAGCACACGAGCCGATGGGACCGGCCGTCGGAGCGGATGCAGCCGTAGCCGGTGCGTTCCGAGCCCGGATCGATCCCAAAAATGACGCGCAGCTGGCCGCTCATATGCGCGACACCTTGGGAGTTGTCATCGCATCACGCGAGCGACGCCTCGATCTCCTTCTCCTCGATGTCGGCGTTGCTCCAGACCTTCTTCGTATCTTCGTGTTCCTCGAGCGCGTCCATCAGCCTGACCATCTGCTGCGCGGCCTTGCCTTCGAGCTTGATGTAATTCTGCGGGACCATCGCGATGTCGGCGGCAGCCGGCTCGATCCCGAGCCCCTTCACGGCGTCGAGCACCGGTTGGAACAGGTCGGGCGACGAGACGATCTCCCAGTTGTCGTCATCGTCTTTCATGTCGTCGGCGCCGGCGTCGATGACCGCGCTCAGCAGCTCTTCTTCCTTGTCTCCAGCCGTCTTGCTCTTCTCGACGACGATGTAGCCCTTCTTTTCGAACATCCAGGCGACGCTGTTGGCTTCGCCGAGGTTCCCGCCGTGCTTCGAGAGCGCATGCCGCATCTCGCCGACGGTGCGGTTCTTGTTGTCGGTGAGCGCTTCGATCATGATCGCGACGCCGCCGGGACCGTAGGCTTCGTACGTGATCTCGTCGTACGAGACGCCGGGCAGTTCGCCGGTGCCGCGCTGGATCGCGCGCTTGATGTTGTCGGCCGGCATGTTGACCGCCTTGGCTTCCGCGACAATCGTGCGCAGCCGAGGATTGCTTTCAATATCGCCGCCGCCGTTGCGCGCGGCAACCGTCAGTTCCTTGATGACGCGCGTGAAAATCTTGCCGCGCTTGGCGTCGGCCGCGCCTTTCTTGTGCTTGATGGTGTGCCACTTGGAATGGCCGGACATGGCAAAATCCCCCGGAAAAGTCGAGAAAAGACCGTTGATGTTACCACGGTCCGCTTATCGTTTCGAGGCGAGGATAATCCAGACGTCGGCCCGAAGATCCCACGGCCCGCCCTGGTAATCGCCGAGCACCGCGTCAACGGCGAATCCGGCGCGCTCGAGACGCCCCGCCATCTCCGGCACCGAGAGCGTCCGGAACGTCAGCGTGAAGCGATGCTCGCGACGCGAGGACCCGCGCGCGAGCGTATAAACCTGATCGAAAATCGTCAATCTGCGACGGCGGTCCTGGCGGACCGACTCGATCAGCGAGATCCGGCCGCCGCGGCCGAGCGTCCCGGTCAGCGTCTTCTTCGCCCGGTACTCGGACCATGCCGGCAGGTCCGGCACCAGATCGATGGCGATCCGTCCCCCGCGCGGTAGGACACGCGCGACCGACGCCAGCGTGCCACGCAGATCCTGCTCGCGGATGAGCGACTGCAGGATCCCGTAGGGCGCCATCACCAGCCCGAACGCGCGCCGCCGGAACGGCAGCGCGCGGATGTCGCCACGCACCAGGCGCACGCCGTCGGACACGCGCGCCCGCCGTGCTTTCGCGCGGGCGCGCTCGAGCATCGGCGACGAGCGATCGATCCCGGTCACGAGGGTCCCGTCGCGCGCGACCGGGATCGAGATCCGTCCGGTGCCGCAGCCAAGTTCGAGCACGCGGCCTTCGGCGGCCGCGGCGGCCCGCCGCCAGAACGGCACGTCGCGCCGGCGGACGGTCTGCGCGTTTTCCCAGTCGTAGAACGCGGCGTACTCGTCCCAGCCGCGCCAGCCTTCGGCCGGGCGCGTCACGTCGTCGCCAACCGCGCGAGCAGTCGGGCGCATCTCATTTCACCGCGCGACGTGGAGGACACAGCGGCTCGATCGAGGACAGCCATGACACATCTGATCACTGAGTGTCGGCAGCGCGGGCAAGCCACCGGGGAATGCCCCGAACCACACGCCAGCCATAGAACACCGGTAGCCACGCAGTTGAACCGACGCCATAACGCGCGCGCATGTAGTCGGCGGGCGGCAGGAGGTGTTCGCGAAGCAGCCGGACCCGTGCGCGCCAGGTCGGCAGCGCGCGCAGATCGAGACGCAGCACGTGCGCTTGGGTGAGCGATCCACCCATCAGTGGCACATCGTCACGCCTCGAAGGCGCATTACGGAGCGCTGCGACGAGCCCCTCCAGCTTCTCGCCGCCGAAGAAATCCTGCGCGAGCGCGAGGCCGTCCGCCGCAATCTGCGCCAGGCCGCGATCCGTCGCGATGTCGCGGACGCGATCCAGTTCCTCGGGCGTGAGCCGCCGCGCCAACTGTTCCAGATCGTAGATCCAAAGCAGATTCGTCGACCCAGGATGATGCGCGGCGCGGTGAACGAGCGCGATGAGCAGCGCAAACACGTCATCGACGGCCACGGCTGCGTCGTCGAGCGCCGGAACGTCCATGCGCCGATCCCAGAGCTCGGCGTGCGTGAAGCGACCTGACGCCGATTGGAGATTCGAGATGCGCCAGTGCACGTCGAACGCGTGCGTCACGCCGTAGCGATCGGTCCTGTGGTAGTGGCTCTGATAGGAGACCAGGCGCCCCGAGGTCTCGATGGATGGAACGTACCCGAACCGCTCCAGGACAGTCTCGAGCAGCGGCAGCTCGGTTTCGGGAATCAGCACATC
>JBOGIZ010000236.1:0-2487 GCA_050747805.1 Vicinamibacterales bacterium
GCATCGAGCGACCGGATCGTGCGGCACAGCTCGTCGCCGATCACCGTGTGGGTTTTCATCAGTTCGTATTCACCGCGCGTCAGCCGGCCGCGTTTCAGCAGCACCCGGTCCGGAATGCCGATCTTGCCGATGTCGTGCATGAACGCGCCGCGCGACAGCGCATCCAGCGCGTCGTTTTCGAGCGACAGCGCCGCACCGAGCGCGCCCGCGTACTGGGCCAACCGCTCACAGTGGCCGTTGGTCGAGGCGTCCCGCGCCTCGATCATCCGGGCGAGAGACAGAAACACGGCTTCGGCGGATTCGAGATCGTTGGTGAGCCGCTTGAACCGCAGCAGCGATCGGACGCGCGCGTAGAGTTCGCCCGCATCGATCGGCTTTGCAAGGAAGTCGTCCGCGCCCGCGTCGAGTCCGGCGAGCCGCAGCTCGCGGTCGGCCGCGGCGCTGACCAGGATGACGGGCACGAAATACGTTGCGGGGTTGCGCTTCACCTCGGCGCAGACCTCCACGCCCGAAGGGCCCCCGGGCATCACGCAATCGAGTAGCACGCAGTCGGGCGAGTGGTCCGCGATCAGCCGCAGCGCGTCGGTGCCGTTTGCGGCAAGCAGCACCCGGTACCCGCACGCCGTCAGCAGCTCGCCCAGCCCTCGCCGATTCGCCTCGTAATCGTCCGCGACCAGGATGGTGTCGGCCATGGCCCCCGGCTGGGCAATACGCACACCGGCGGCCCGCCACGCGGTCGGATTCCCCTAACCCGCCGGATTCAGGCATGTTCCGCGGGTCCTCCCAAGAGACGATCGATCCGCCGATACGGACGGGCTCTGTCTCAAACTCATCCGGGGTCCAAGTAATCCTTACCAGTGTCCTAGGATTGGACACGCGAGGCTGAACGGCTGAGCTTTGCCGCGTCGCGTTCGTGCGGCAACCAGAACGAGACGTGACGGAGCGTCTCGACGAATCGCCGGGCGTAGACTCAGTGGATGTCCGAGCCCGCCAACGTCCTCGCGCCGTCGTTCGATCCCGAGCATGCCGAACGCATGTTTCCACGGCTCACGCCCGACCAGATCGCGCGCATCGCACCCCACGGCTCGCCTCGCGTCCTGCGACCGGGCGAGATCCTGTTCCGACCCGGCGACCTCTCGGTCCCCGTGTTCGTGGTCAGGCGCGGAGGGATCGATATCGTCCGTACGACTGACGGCGCCGAAACGCTCGTTGTCTCGCACGGACCGGGCTCGTTTACGGGCGAAGCCAACGCGCTGCTCGGGCGTCCTGCGCTGCTGCTCGCGCGCGTCGGCGAGTCGGGCGAGGCGATCGAGCTGACGCGCGAGGCGATGCTCGCCCTCGTCCAGAACGACACCGAGATCGGCGACATCGTGATGCGCGGCTTCATCTACCGCCGGCTGGAGCTCATCGCGCAGGGCCTCAGCGACGTCGTGCTGCTCGGATCGATGCACTGCGCGTCGACGCTCCGCATCAAGGAGTTCCTGATTCGCAACGGGCATCCGTTCTCGTATATCGATCTCGATCGCGAATCCGACGTCGAGGCGCTGCTGACCCGTTTCCACGTGAAGGCGTCGGACGTGCCGGTCCTCATCTGCCGCGGCGACGTGGTGCTGAGGAATCCGTCGAACGAGCAGATCGCGAACTGCCTCGGCTTCAACTCGAGCGTCGATCGCGCGCGCGTCCGCGATGTCGTCGTCGTGGGCGCCGGCCCGGCCGGTCTCGCCGCGGCGGTGTACGCCGCGTCCGAAGGGCTCGACGCGCTCATCGTCGAAGCGGGCGCGCCAGGCGGTCAGGCGGGCTCGAGCTCCCGAATCGAAAACTATCTCGGTTTCCCCAACGGCATCTCGGGTCAGGAACTGACGGGCCGCGCGCTGACGCAGGCTCAGAAGTTCGGCGCACAGATCATCGTCGCAAGCGGCGCCGTCTCGCTCAGCTGCGGCGGGACGCCATACGCCATCGGCATCGAAGACGGGCCCACGATTCCCGCGCGCTCGGTCGTGCTCGCGACCGGCGCCAGGTATCGCGGCCTGCCGCTCGACAATCTGGAGCGCTTTCAGGGGGCGGGCGTGTACTACAGCGCCACGCCAATGGAGGCGCAGCTCTGCGCCGGCGAAGAAGCCGTCATCGTCGGGGGCGGGAATTCCGCAGGACAGGCCGCGGTGTTTCTCTCGGCGACGTCGAAACACGTACACATTCTCGTGCGGTCCGACGGGCTGGCGGCGACGATGTCGCGGTATCTCATTCGGCGCATCGAAGACAGTCCGGTCATCGAGCTGCACACGCAGACCGAGATCGTCGGCCTCGAGGGAGACACTCATCTGCGCACCATCCGCTGGCGCGACACGCGGAGCGGCGTCGTCGAGGCGCGGGACATCCGGCACGTGTTCCTCATGACGGGCGCCGTACCCAATACGGCGTGGCTCGGCAGCTGCGTCACGCTCGACGAGAAGGGCTTCGTGAAGACGGGCGTCGCGCTGACGAGCGAGG
>JBOGIZ010000237.1:0-2036 GCA_050747805.1 Vicinamibacterales bacterium
GGCTATGGCCACGAGGGACGCCGCCGATTGACCCGCTCGCGCGGACAACGCGTCGATGCCGGCGGCGGCTCCGGTCGCAAGCGTCCGGATATAGGCGGCGCTGCCGACGCGCACGTGCCGGCCGGCCACGCGCGCGGCAACGCCGAGTCCGGGACTCTGGACGAACTCGTCCACCGGCCAGGGCCGCAGACCGCGTCGCGAAACCTCCGCGACGATCGCGCGTCCGAGACAGTGCTCCGATCGGGACTCGGCGGCCGCCGCAAGGCGAAGCACCGCGTCTTCCTCGAAGCCGTCGGCCACAACCACGTTCGCGACGGTCGGCTGCCCCAGCGTCAGGGTGCCGGTCTTGTCGAACGCCGCGATTGTGACAGACGAGAGCTGTTCGAGGATGTCGCCGCCCTTGACGAACACGCCGGCGCGCGCCAGGCGCGCGAGCGCGGCGGCGAACGCGGCGGGCGCCGCGTAGACGAGCGCGCAGGAGCAGCCCACGAGCAGCACCGACACCGTCCGCAGCGCATCGCCAGTCAGCACATAGACGGCGAGGCCGCTGATGACGATCGCCGGCAGAAACCAGCGCGCGAGGCGATCGGCCAG
Organism: Vicinamibacterales bacterium; assembly: GCA_050747805.1. GTDB lineage: Bacteria > Acidobacteriota > Vicinamibacteria > Vicinamibacterales > 2-12-FULL-66-21 > JAICSD01. The sequence continues at coordinate 595 of JBOGIZ010000237.1, forward strand.
GCGCACGATCGGCGCGCGGCGCCGCTTTGCCTCACGGACCAGCTCGCCGATGCGAGCCGCGGCCGTGTCGGCGCCGACGCGCTCGGCTCGCAGCTCGAGGGCGCCCTGCTGCACGATGGTGCCGCTCACGACAGCCGCGCCGGGCGCCTTGAGCGCCGGGATGGATTCCCCGGTCACCGACGACTGGTCGACAAGCGCCTCGCCCGTCATCACGAGACCATCAACCGGGATGCGCTCGCCGCTGCGCACGACGACGAGGTCGGTCGGTCGCACGTCGCTTGCAGGGACCGCCTGTTCGACGCCCTCCCGCACGACGCACGCGGTCTGGGGCTGGATCGACAGCAGCGCCGCGATGCCCCGGTCGGCGCGGTGCATCACCCAATGCTCGACCGCGTCGCCGACGCCGATGATCACGACGACTTCTGCCGCCGCCAGATACTGACGCGCGGCGATCGCGACGACGGCGGCGACCGCGACGGTCGCATCGAACGTGACCTGGCGCGCCATGATAGCGGCCGCGGCACGCCGGAGCAGGGGATACGCGCCGAGCAGGGCAACCACAAGCGCCGTGTCCACGCCGCCGATGTTCATGATCGTTCCGGTGGCGTACAGCAGCAGGACGACGACCGCGGCGGCCACCAGGGTCGTGCGCCGCAGCCAGAACGGCGCGTCAGAGACGGCGTGCGCGTGAGAGTGTGCCGCGCCGAGGCGGGAGGTCACGAGACGGGAGTGTGTCCTGCGGAGGGACCAGTCCACCAGACGTTTCCAACGAGAGGTGGCAGAAATTCGATGAACGGCTTCTTGTGGCCCTCCGGCAGGTCCGCCGAATCGGCCAGACCGTAGCCTCCGCGGTCAGGGGCGCGGCGGACGCGGCAGTCCGCCGCGGCGCCCGCATCAGTCGCGCCCAATTGAGAATGACGATCAGTTCCGAGGCTGAGATGCCTCCTGTCGGCTGACGTCGACCTCAGGTACGGGAAAACAGTCCACTCATTGAATTGATCTCGCGCCTGCCCTGGACCGCCGATAGCGTGCAATTGAACGCTAGAAAGCGCCTACAGAAAGGATTTATGCAGACGCGTCTTCATCACCGATTCGCTCACACCCTCGTCGCAGCACTGGCGTGCCTCGTAGCCGTCGCCGTGCCGACCGCGCATGCGCAGGAACTCGGCGGGGCCGGCACCGTCGAGGGCACCATTACCGATACGACGGGCGGCGCCATGCAGGCCGTCACCGTGACACTGAGCAACCCGGTCACGCAGTTCACGCGCAACGTGACGACCGATACGGCCGGTAAATTCGTCATCCACAATATTCCGCCGAATCCCTATCAGCTCTCGGTCAAGGCGCAGGGGTTCAAGACGTATCAGCACGATCTGGATATTCGATCGGCCGTGCCGATTGATCTGACGATCAAGCTCGAAGTCGGCTTGTCCGAGGCGGTC
>JBOGIZ010000238.1:0-8193 GCA_050747805.1 Vicinamibacterales bacterium
CGCGATTGCTGACGGCGAAATCAGGCTGGCGGGCGCCGCGCCGATTGACGCCTGACGTTGTCGGCCCCGCAACAATCGCGCGGCAATCCTTCATGCGGCGCGGTAACCGGCGGAACAAGCCGTAGACAGCCTACGTCTAAGGCCGTAGACTGTCTACGACTATGGCCAAGCAGCCCGACGACGAGCGGCTGGAACTCCTCCAGGGCACGCTCGACATGCTCATTCTCCGGACGCTCCAGTGGGGTCCGCGGCACGGACACGGCATTGGCCAGGCGATCCGCGCGCAGTCGGACGACCTCCTGAAGGTCGAGACCGGGTCGCTCTATCCGGCGCTCCACCGCCTCCTCAAACGCGGATGGCTGAAGGCCGACTGGGGCGTCAGCGAAGCGAACCAGCGCGCCAAATACTACCGCCTGACCGCCGCCGGCAAGGCGCAGCTCTCGCGCGAGCAGGATCGTTGGTCGCAGCTCGTGCACGCGATCGGCCGGATCATGAATCCGGCAGAGGGGAAGGAGTAGGCGAATGCGCCCAGACGAGCGCGAGCTGGATGACGAGATCCGCGGGCATCTCGCGCTCAGCATCCGGGACCGAGTCGAGCGCGGCGAGGATCCAGAGACCGCCCGGCTGAACGCGCTGCGCGAATTCGGCTATGTCCCCTCGGTGCGCGACTCGATGCGGCGCGTCTGGTACAGCCGCTGGTTCGACGCCGCCGCGGCCCTCGCGCGTGATATCCGCTTCGCCTTCCGAGCCTTGCGTCGCGCCAAGGGTCTCGCGGCGACGGTGATCGTCACGCTCGCGCTCGGCATCGGCGCCAACGCGGCGATCTTCAGCGTCGTCCGGAGCGTCCTGCTGCGTCCGCTGGTCAACCGTGACGAGGATCGCCTTCTGTACATCCGCCAGAGCGCGCCCGGCCTCGGCGCCGACAACACGACGTTCTCGGTGCCGGAAATCAAAGACCTCGAAGCGCGCGTGAAAAGCGTCGGTCGGTTTGGCGACTTCTCGACGATCGATTTCACGCTCGTGGGGCTCGGCGAAACACCCCGGACGGTGAAGGCCGGAGTGGTTGGCGGATCGTTTTTCGACGTCATGGGGCTGCGGCCGGTTCTTGGAAGACTCCTAACCGCGAAAGACGACGGGCCGAATGCCGCAGGCGCAGTTGTGCTCACGTATCGCTTTTGGAGCACTGAACTGAAAAGCGATCCGTCGGTGATCGGCAAGACGATCCATCTCGGACCGCGGCCGGCCACGATCGTCGGCGTGCTCGAGCCTTCCGTCCCCTATCCAGCCGACACCGAAATCATCGCCAACATCGTCACGAGTCCCCATCATCTCAGCGCGACGATGGTCACGAGCCGCGTGCACCGGATGACCGAGCTGTTCGGCCGCCTGACGCCGGGCGCAACGGTCGAGCAGGCGCGAGCCGAGGTGACAACGGCGTTTGCCGCGATGGTCCGTCAGCATCCGGAGGCGTACTCGCCCCGCGCGCACGCGCAAGTGAGCGTCACGAGGCTGCGCGACCAGATCGCCGCGCCCGCGCGGACAATCCTGTGGCTGCTGCTTGCGGCGGCGGCGGTGGTCTTCGTGATCGCCTGCTCGAATGTCGCCAACCTGATCCTCGCGCGCTCGGTCAGGCGCGAAGGCGAACTGGCGATCCGGGCGGCGCTCGGCGCGGGCCCTGGCGCGCTTCGCCGTACCCTGCTCGCGGAGAGCATCGTGCTCTGCAGCGCCGGCGCCGTGCTCGGCGTGCTCCTCGCACGTCCGCTGTTCGCGATGGTCGCGCGGTACGCCGCGCGGTTCTCCGTGCGGGCGCTCGACGCAACCGTCGATCCGAGCGTGCTCTGGGTCGGTGTCGGACTCGCGGTTGCGGCATCGATCCTGCTCGCCTTCGTCCCGCGCCTGCCGTCACAGCATGCCGCGACGAGCATTGGACCGGCGTCGAGCGCCCTTCGCATCACCCCCGGCACGAAGCGCCGCCTGCAACTGTTCGCGACGGTGCAGATCGCGTTCTCGTTCGTCCTGCTCGCCGGCGCAGGCATGCTCGTGACCGCGCTGCTCGCGCTGCAGGCCGCGCCCACGTCCTTCGACACGCGCCACGTGATCGTGTTCGACGTTGCCATGTCGGTCAGCGCGGTCGGCGACGACGCCACCATCAACTTCTACGACGAGTTGAGGCGCCGCGTCGCCGAGCTGCCCGGCGTGGCCGGCGCGTCGGTCGGGATCTTCGCGCCGTGGCGCGACGCCGGGACCATGCCCCAATTCAGGATCGTCGCCGAAGGACACAAGCCCACGGAGGACGGACAGGATCAGCACGCGCGATTCCGCGTGGTGGCGCCGAACTTCTTCGCCGTGCTCGGCGTTCCGGTGCTCGAAGGGCGGGACTTCAAGAACAGCGATCGCGCAGGCGCGGACATGGTATCCATCGTCAGCCAGAGCGTCGCGCAGCGCATGTTCCCCAACGGGCAGGCGGTGAACCGGCATCTGTCGTTCGCGGACCCGATCTCTGGACGTTTGGCGCCGACCCGTATCGTCGGCGTCGTGCCCGACATCGACGATGAAAACGTCGTGCCCGGTCCTGCGATGACGCTGTACCTCCCGGTTGAGCGCGTGGGCGTGGCCAAGAGATTGTTCGTGCACGCGACAGGCGATCCGTACGCGCTCGTGCCGGCCGTCGCCCGCGCCGTGCAGCAGCTCTCGGCGGAACAGCCGGTCGAGCGCGCCGCGACGCTCGCAGACGTCAGGGCGGAGGTGCTCTCGCCCGAGCGGCTCAACGCGTTCGTCTTCACGGGGTTCGCCAGCATCGCGCTGCTGATTGCGGTCGTCGGAGTGGCGGGCGTCCTGGCGTTCTCGGTGAGCGCGCGGACGCGCGAGTTCGGCGTGCGGCTCGCCGTCGGGTCCGAACCGCGGCGGCTGCTGCTGGGCGTCCTGTTCGAAGGCGTCGTGATTGCCGCGATCGGGAGTGCCGGCGGCGCGGCGGGGGGCTACCTGCTCGCGCGCGTCGCGGCGCGCGCGTTCGGCGTGCAGATGCCGGGGGCGCTTCCGGCGACTGTCGCCGCTGCGGTCCTGGTCGGCGCCGCGGCCATCGCGTCGTTCATGCCGGCCGCACGCGCTGCGCGCGTCGACGTGCTGCAGGCGCTTCGCACGGAGTAGAGCTTCATCATGCTGCAGGATGTCCGCTTCGCTCTTCGTGTCCTCCGCACATCGCCGGGCTTCACGCTCGTTTCGATCGTGACGCTCGCGCTCGCGATCGGCGCCAACGTCGTCGTCTTCGGCGTGATGAACGGCTTCGTGCTTCGGCCGCTCGACGTGCCGCAGTCAGAGAACTTGTACGGGCTCGAGCACGCGAACGAACACTCGATGTACGAGTCGTATCCCGACTACAAGGATCTCCGCGATCGCAACCGCAGCTTCGATGGGCTCGCCGGCTATCAAATCGCGGAAGTGGGCGTCGAGGCCGGCGACCGCTCCTCGACCTCGTTTGTCGTCGAGGCGACCGGCAACTATTTCGACGTGCTGAGGATTCGACCGGCGCTCGGCCGCGTGTTCCACGCGTCGGACGAGCACGGCGTCAACAGCGCTCCCGACATCGTGCTCGGACACGCGTACTGGCACACGCATTTTCAGGACGACCCCGGCGTCATCGGACGCGTCGTCCGGCTGAACACGCATCCGTTCACGATCGTGGGCGTCGCGCCGGACGGTTTCCACGGCACGCTGGCGTTCTTCAATCCCGACTTCTACGTGCCGTTCGTCGACGAGCCGCAGGTCGAGGGGCACAGTCTGCTGGACACGCGCTCGCGGCAATCGCTGTTTCAGACGATCGGACATCTCAAATCGGGCGTGACGCCGAAGCAGGCCTCGGCCGACCTGGATTCCGTCGGCGCGTATCTGGAGCAGACGTATCCGAAGGATCACGGCACGACCGCGTTCGCGCTGGTGCGACCGGGACTGTACGGCAATCTGCTCGGAGAGCCCATGCGGGCGTTCATGGCTGGGCTGATGGTCCTCTCAGGCCTCGTCCTCCTTGCCGCGTGCGTCAATCTCGGCAGCCTGTTCGCCGCGCGCGCGTCGGATCGATCGCGCGAGGTGGCGCTGCGGCTGTCGCTCGGCGCGGGGCGCGCCCGCATCCTCCGCCAGCTGATCACCGAAGCGGCAGTCATCGCGCTCTCCGGAGGAGCGATCGGACTGTGGGGCAGCGTCGTCGCGCTCGACGCGCTGAGCGTCTGGAAGCCGCTGCCCCGATTCCCCATCTACCTGTCCCTTGCACCGGGCGCCAGGGTGTACCTCCTCACCTTTGCGCTCGCGATCGCGAGCGCCGCAATCTTCGCCATTGCGCCGGTCAGGCAGGTGTTTCGCGTCGATCCGAACCAGGTGCTGAAGGCGGGTCCATCGGGAGCCGCCCGCCGCGGCCTCGCGCTTCGCGACCTGCTGCTCGTCGCGCAAATCTCGATCTGCGCCGTCCTGATCACCGCCTCGATCGTCGCGGCGCGCGGCCTCGCGCACTCGCTCAACAGCGATTTCGGATTCGATCCGCGCGGCGCGCTGCTTGCGGGCACGGACCTGAGCATGGGCGGCTACGAAGGCGGCCGCGTCCTCGTCATGCAGAAGCGCATCGTCGAGGCCGTCGAAGCCATTCCGGGGGTTTCGTCGGTGGGCCTCATCGGTCGGCCTCCGCTGAACGGCGGCGGATTCGGATCGATGGTGTTCGCCGACACGGTCACGGATCTCAGGCCGGCGAACTCCGCGTTCACGGCCGAGCGCTATCAGATTTCTCCTGAATACCTCGGCGCCGCGCGGACCGTGCTGCTCGCTGGCCGCCAATTCACGTGGCACGACGACGCGAACGCGCCGGGCGTCGCGATCGTCAACCGGCATTTTGCAAGCGTCCTCTTCGGCCAGACGACGAGCGCGGTGGGAGCGCGCTTCAAGCTCCGGGACGGCACGCGCCTGCAGGTGGTCGGCGTGGTCGAGGACGGCAAGTACGAAAATCTGACGGAGGATCCGCAGCCTGCGCTGTTCGTGCCCATGGAGCAGATGCCGATGACGGAAAGCTGGCTCGTCGTGCGATCGAACGGCACGGCCGGCATGCTGGCGGCCTCGGTCAGGGATACTGTCCGAGGCCTCGATCCCTCGCTGCCGCTGTCCACCCAGACATGGATCAGCCAGCTCGATATCGCGCTCTTCCCGGCGCGCATGGCGACGATGGCGCTTGGCGCCATGGGCGCCATCGGAGCGATGCTGGCCGTCACGGGCATCTTCGGCATGGCCGCCTATTCGGTGAGCCGTCGGCTGAAGGAATTGGGCATCCGGATCGCGCTCGGCGCGCGGCGGAAAGAAGTACTGAGCGCGGCATTGGGTCGCGCGATCAGATTGCTGGCCATCGGCTCGGCGGCCGGCCTGCTGCTCGGCGTACTCGCCGCGCGCGTCCTCGCGTTCATCGTCTATCAGGCAACGCCGCGCGATCCCATCGTGCTCGGCGGCGTGGTGCTGGCGATGGCAGCGCTGGGCCTGGTGGCGACGTGGATTCCCGCCCAGCGCGCGCTGTCGGTGGATCCGCTCAAGCTCCTGCGCGAAGAGTAGCGGCGCGCGCCTCCTTCTTCAACTCGCGCAGGAGCCCCTGCGAGCTGGCGAAATGATTGTTGAAGATGCGGCGCGCGACGTCGAGCAGATCGGCGACCAGCGGATCCCTGACGGCGTAGCGCACCGACAATCCTTGCTTGCGTGAGAGGACGATGCCTTGGTTGCGCAGGACGGCGAGGTGCTGCGAGACAATCGGCTGATCGAGCGCCAGCGCGTCCTGCAGCTCCTGGACGGAGCGTTCGCCGCGGACCAGGATCTCGAGGATGCGGATCCTGACGGGATGCGCCAGCGCGCGGAAGAACCGGGCCTTGAACGTCTGAAGCTCGCCCGCGTCGGCAGGCGAGCTCGGCCGCGCGCGGCGGGAGTCGGCGGTCACTGGAATAGTATATAGCAATATTGATATACTGTGGGCGTCGCGCATGCCCCACAGTCCGGATCACCAGACCCTCGCGCGCGCCCTCGATCACGCCGCGCGCGTGCTGCCGGCCCAGGGTCCCATCAGTATCTTCATCCATCACAACACGCTGCACGCCTACGAAGATCTCCCGTTCGAGGACGCCGCGGAGCGCGCCGCGCGCGACCTCGGCCGCGAGCCGTTCCTCTCCGAGCCGCGCTACCGTGACAAGCTGGCGTCCGGCCGCATCCTCGCGGCAGACATCGGCGCCGTGATCCACCAGCACCTCGGGGCGCGCGCCGACGACGAGGTGCCGACCGGCACGCGATTCGATCTCTGGCGCGCCCTCGTGCTGCACGGCATCCCGGAGGCCACCGGTCCGGAACTCGCCTGGATCCTTCAGGAGACGTCCGTCCTCTCGGCATTCCGCGCCGACCTCCCGGCCGGCGCGCGCGCCGCCGCGTCGACGCGTGCCGGCGAGGGGGGCGAACGCCTCGACGAGGCGGCGGCGGTGCATCGCCTCTGGGAGGGGTGTCTGGACGCGGCGACTCGCGCTGAGCTCCCGACGCCGTCTCGCGCGCCCGTCCCGACGCGGCATCGTGACTGGCTGCACGCCGTCTGCGGCGTCGACATCGACGCGTGGACGCATCCGCTGCTCATCCGATTTCTCGCTGGGTACCTCGATCAGGGGCTCGCGCAATGGACGATGCCTGAGCGGAACCGCGGCATTCACGGCTGTTTCCTGGACCTCTACGCTGCGCCGCTCGCCGCGCAGTGCGGTGAGTGGGCCACGGCCCTCCCGCGCCTCGCCGGCGAAGACCGCGATGCCGGCCGACGGGCGCTCGATTCGATCGCGCATTCGTTCGCCCAGCTCGGAGTACGCGACGACGAGCACGACGCCTATGTGACAGCCGAGCTGCTGGCACTGCGGGGGTGGGCCGGCATCGTACGGCAGATCGAACAACGGCCGGACCGCGTGCCCGCGCGCGATCTGACGGTGACGCTGCGCGGATATGTGGCGATCCGTCTGCTCGTCGAGCGCGCGGCGCTTCACCACGCGGCTTCGACCGGTCTGTTCGACGGTCCGATCGCGGCGATGCGCGGCGCCCTGCGCGACCGCCTGCCGCGGCCGCGACCTCCCACCGCCGCGGAGCGCGCGTGGCCGCTCTTTCATATCGCACAACTCTGCGGACTCGATGCGTCGATCGTCGCGCACTGGACCCTGGCGGATGTCGCCGTGCTCGAAGCCGAGCTGCGCGAACTCGACGCCATGTGCCGGCGGCGCCTGCTGCATCAGGCGTTCGAGCGAGCGGTGCGCGGCCGCTTCTACGACGCGCTCATCCTGCATTCAGCGCGCGAGCTGCCGGAGGCGCCGTTTTTTCAGGCAGTCTTCTGTCTCGATGAGCGCGAAGAGTCCTTCCGGCGGCATCTCGAGGAAGTCGAGCCTGCGTGCGAGACGTTCAGCACCGCGGGATTCTTCAATGTCGCGATGTACCACCAGGGATCCACCGATGCCCACCCGCGGCCGCTCTGTCCCGCCGCGAGGATTCCGGAGCATTACGTCGCTGAAATCGAACCCGGCGCAGGCAATCTCGCGCGTCGGACGCGTCGGCTGCACCGGCGGGCGGCGGGCTTCCTCGGCTACAACGTGCACCTCGGCAGCCGGCTGCCTGTCCGGGGCGCGGTGCTGATGACACTCTTCGGCTGGCTCGCGCTCGTTCCCTTAGTCCTCCGCGTTGTGTTTCCATGGCTGACCTCGCGCTGGCGTCGCGTTCGCGAGACGACGACGGCGCCGCCGCGGACGCGACTGCTGCTCGAACGCCAAGCGAGCGCGCCGCCGATTGGCGTCTATTCCGGGTTCACGATTCGCGAAATGGCGGACATTGTCCGCCGGCTCCTCGAGGACGTCGGCCTCCACCATCGTCTGTGTCCGCTCGTGCTGGTCGTGGGCCACGGATCGGTCAGCCTCAACAATCCGCACGAGTCGGCGCACGACTGCGGCGCGTGCGGCGGCGGGCGCGGCGGACCGAACGCGCGCGCGTTCGCGCAGATGGCAAACGATGGCCGTGTGCGGGCGCTTCTCGCGGCGGAGGGACTCGCGATCGACGAAAGCACCTGGTTTCTCGGCGCGCAGCGCAATACGTGCGACAACGATGTCGAGCTGTTCGACGAAGACCTCGTCCCGCCGCCGCGCGCGGCGGGCGTCGCGCGCGCAGCGGCGG
>JBOGIZ010000239.1:0-4706 GCA_050747805.1 Vicinamibacterales bacterium
AGCGGGCCCTGCTGCGGGCCGAGGGACTCCTCGTCACGGCCCGGCGCGTGCGCAATTTCGATCAAAACCGTTTTCGATTTCGTAAGGTAATTCCGTGAACCGGGCAACGCGGCAGAGCGATGGGCACGTCTAAAATGACAGCGCTTCCCTCAGCGCAGATGCCGGCGGGCCGTTCCGCCGAGCTCGCGCTGGTTGAGCGCTGCCGCCGGGGTGAACTCGGGGCGTTCGAGGAGCTGTACCGGGCCCATGCGGGACGCTTGTATGGCCTGGCGTATCGGATGCTGGGCAACCAGGCCGACGCGGAAGACCTGCTGCAGGACATCTTCCTCTCCGCCCACCGGAAGCTCGACACCTTTCGCGGCGACGCGGCGCTCGGGACGTGGCTCTACCGGCTGGCGATGAATCAGATCCTCGATCATCTGCGAAGCCGGGCGGCGCGGACCGGCAGCCAGACCGATGGACTCGACGATGCGTCGGTGTTGGCCGACGCCTCGAGCGCGCGTCTGGCAGACCGGGCGATCGACCGGATCGATCTCGAACGCGCGATGGCGGAGCTCCCCGAAGGATGCCGCGCTGCCTTCGTGCTGCACGACGTCGAGGGGCTCGAGCATCGGGAGGTCGCCGACGTGCTGGGGATCGCGGAAGGCACCTCGAAATCACAGGTGCACAAGGCGAGATTGAGGCTTCGAAAACTTCTGTCCGGCGGATAGGCAACTGGAAACCGGGAACTGGCAACTGACAACTGGCAATTGACATGGCTTGCGCGCAATATCTCAGCTCGATTCACGACCTCGTCGACGTCACGATCGGATCGATCCGTCGCGCCGAGCTGGAGCTGCATCTCGATCAGTGCGACGAGTGCCGCGCGCTCGTGGCGGATCTCGATCGCATCCGCGACGCGGCAGCGGATCTGCCGCTGGTCGCGGCGCCGGATCGCGTCTGGCTGCAGCTCGCTGGACGCCTGCGTCAGGAAGGCCGCATTCACGATACGGCGACCGTCGCGCCTCGGTACACCGCGCGGGTCTGGCTCGCGGCCGCCGCCGCGGTGATCATCGCGGTCGGCGCTTCGATGTATCTCGTCATGCCGCGGCTCCATCTCGGCGCGCGAACCGCGCTCGCGCCCGTGGCGGCGTCTGTGGCGCAGAAGGCCGCCGGCAACGCGGCGGGGCCGGCTTCCGTCGAATCTGCACAGAGCGAAGTGGATCAGGCCCAGATGCAGTTCGAAAATGCCATCACGGATCTCGAGAAGGTGACAAAAGCGAACCAGAAGGCGCTCGATCCGACGACCGCCGCGACGATCGACAAGAACCTGAACATCATCGATCAGGCGATCGCCGAGAACCGCGCCGCGGTGCGCACCGAGCCCACGAGCGTCGCCGCGCGATCGACGCTCTTCGATGCGCTGCGCCAGAAGGTCGCGCTCCTGCAGGACACGCTTACGCTGATCAACGAAATGCGCAAGGGCAACAACGCTGCCGCGGCGCAACTGGTGAACAAATCATGACAAGACTCTTGCGATGCGGCGCCGCGATCGCCGTGCTGGCGCTGCCGTCGACGGCCCTGGCGCAGGTGTACCCGGCGCGCGTCTCGGTCAAGGTGCACACCGGGGCGTATCAGAGTCGAGACCGCGCCCGCGCCGAACAGACCGAACGCACGACCCGCACGATTCATGTTGGCGACGGCGGCTGGCTCGACCTCGGCAACGTGGCGGGCGACATCACGGTCACGCGCGGCCGCGGCGGCGATGCCACACTCGAGATCGTCAAAACCGCGCGCGCGCGCACCGATGACGACGCGAAGCGGATGCTGACGCTCGTGAACGTCGACGTGAACGAAACCAGCCGGCGCGCCGAAGTGCGCGCGCGATATGGGAACGACACGAACCTGTGGGGCCGCAGCGGCAACCTCGACGTGTCGGTCGCCTACAACGTCACCGCCCCCGAAGGCACGCGCATCACCGCCGAATCGATCTCCGGCGGCATCCGGATCACCGGCATCAAGGACGTCAGCGCGAACACGGTCAGCGGCGACGTCCACGTGAGCGGCGCCGATCGCCTCGGGTCGGTGAAGTCCGTCTCCGGATCCGTCGAGGTTGACGACGCCAACGTGGATTCGCTCGAGTCGGGCAACGTCAGCGGCGACGTGACGATCCGCCGCGTCAAGGCGCGGCGCATCGAGGTCGGCAGCGTCAGCGGCAACGTGCTGCTCGATGGCGTGGACTGCGACCGCGTCACCGCCCACACGACCAGCGGAGACGTGACCTTCACCGGCCGCCTCTCCTCGAATGGCCGCTACGAGCTGAAATCCTTTTCGGGAGAAGTGCACGTCAGCGTGACCGGCGGCGCGGGATTCGAACTCCAGGCCAATTCCTTCTCCGGAGACGTACGCTCCGATCTGCCGATCGCCACGCACGGCACGGGCGATACGCGGCATGGTCACCACACCATGCTCACGGGCACATATGGCGACGGCAGCGCCGTCATCCAGGCAACCACCTTCAGCGGATCGATCGTTATCGGCAAGAAGTAGCCGCCTCTACCTCATCCTGTGGCACCGGCCTTGCTTCGAGAATCTTCAGGCTGGCCCAAGCCTGCCTGCCCGCTATAATCGATGACATCGGGCGGAGCTCAGCCGCTGGAGTTCACGTTGGAGGCGAAGATGAAGCAGTTGGTGATCGCAGGCACCCTGGTGAGCGCGCTGGCCATGAGCGGAATCGCGCTCGCGTCCCAGGCGCAGACGCCGACGGGCCAGACCCCTGCCGCACAGGCCACGTCGCCCAAACATACAGTCAAACATCGGGCGAATACGGACGCGGCAACTCAATCGACCGAAGGAGCCCATACGGCTCCGAAAGACCAGCCGGCAACGGCACCGGACGCGACCGTGTCGGACACGAGCATTCCCCTGGGCACGGTGCACCTGCCGAAGGAGACGAAAGCCGACGGCAAACCGCTTCCGGCGGGCACGTACCAAGTGCATCTGACGACGGACGCCGCGAATCCGGCGGCGACGGGCGCCGATCAAAGCCTGGAGCGCTGGGTTGAGTTCCGGAAGGCCGGCAAGGTGGTTGGCCGCGAGGTCGTCTCGATCGTGCCGAAGGACGAGACCAAGATGGTTCAGAAGGACACGCCGCCAGGACCGGGACAGTCGAAGGTGCAGGCGCTCAAAGGCGGCGACTACGTCCGCGTCTGGATCAATAAGGGCGGGAATTACTACCTGGTCTATCTCGTTGCGTGAAGACCAGGTGTCAATGCTGAATGCCAAATGCTGAATGTTGAACGCTCCATTTCGGCATTCAGCATTCAGCATTCGTCATTGACAGGTTTCTTCACACCGCCATCACATCGAACTGCTCGTGATGCAGATGCGCGTCCGGACGCAGCGTCACCGGACGGCCGAGCACCTGCTGCAGTTCTCGCATCACGGCCTGCGCTTCTTCCTTGAGCGCGCGCGCGATGTCGGGATTCACGCGCAAGAGCACGCCGTGCCCGTCGAGGTCTGGCCCGATCTTTTTCAGCTCCGTCAGAATCTCGAAGCAGATCGTGGCGCTCGACTTGATGGCGCCTGATCCCGAGCAGTAGGGGCACGGCTCCGTCAGCTGGCGCTCGAGGCTCTGCTTCACGCGCTTGCGCGTGACGATCACGAGGCCGAAGTCCGACACCTGCAGCGCCTTCGACGGCGATCGATCCTTGCGCAGCTCCTTCTCGACCTCCTGGAACACGCGCTGGCGGTTCTTCTTCTCCTCCATGTCGATGAGATCCAGCACGATGATGCCGCCGAGATCGCGCAGCCGGATCTGCCGCACGATTTCCTTCACGGCTTCGAGGTTCGTCTTGACGATCGTGTCTTCGAGACGCCCGCTCGACTTCTTGCCGACGTAGCGCCCGGTGTTGACGTCGATCGCGACGAGCGCTTCGGTCTGGTTGATGACCAGGTACCCGCCGGATTTGAGCCACACCTTCGGCCGGAGCGCCTTGTCGATCTCGGCCTGAATGCCGTACTCGTCGAAAATCGGATAGTCCTTCGTGTAGAGCTTCACGCGCGGCAGCAAGTTCGGCATGATCCGCTCGACGAGCGTCGTCACGCGGCGGAACTCCGCCTCGTCGTCGAGCCTGATGGCAGTGAAGTCCTCGGTGAGCAAGTCGCGCAGCAGCTTTGTGACGAGGCTCTGCTCTTGAAAGAGGACCGCGGGCGGGCGGCGCGTATCCATCCGGGCGCGGACGTCGGTCCAGATCTGGTGAAAATACGACAGGTCGCTGACGATGTCCGCCTCGGTGCGTCCGGACGCGGCCGTCCGGATGATCACACCGCCGGTAAATCCATGTTCGTCGCGGAACCGGCGAACGATGCCGCGCAGCCGCGAGCGCTCGTCGCGCGAGTCAATTTTCCTGGAGACGCCGACGTGATCCACCGTCGGCATGAAGACGAGGAACCGTCCGGGCATCGTGACGTGCGACGTCAGGCGCGCGCCCTTGGTGCCGAGCGGCTCTTTCACGATCTGGACGAGGACCTCCTGGCCCTCCTTCAGAAGATCTTCTATTTTCGGCGGGGTCCCCTGCACCCCGCCTGGCTCCCTTCGCTGCGCTCGCGCTTCGCCGCTCGCTCCGCTCCGTTGGCGGGCGCGCGTCGCGCGCCGTCGACGTGAGGCCGTCAATCGACCGCGACCTGGATCGGGACGGCGTGGCCGCGGCGCTCGCTCAGCCTCG
>JBOGIZ010000240.1:0-5960 GCA_050747805.1 Vicinamibacterales bacterium
GCCCGACACGGGCTGGACCGTCATCGTCGAGCAGCCGACGGCCGAAGCCTACGCGACCGCCACTACGCTCGTGCGCCAGCTCGTGATTGCCATCGCGATCGCGCTCCTGTGCACGATCGTGTTCGGCTACGTGTGGGGACGATCGTTGATCCAGCGCATTTTCGCGCTGACGAAAGTGACGCGCGCGATCGGCGAAGGCCGCCTCGACGAGCGCGTGACGCCGCACGGCCACGACGAGATCCGCGAGCTCGGCGACGCCTTCAACACGATGGCCGACAAACTGGTGCAGCTGCAGGAAGACATCCGGAAGCAGGAGCGCACGGCAACCTTCGGGCGAGTCGCGCTGGGTCTCGCGCACGACCTCATGCACCCGATCCAGAACATCGGCAACGGCTGCAAGCTCATCGTACGCATGTGGGACGATGCGGAATACCGTGAGGAATTCCGGCGCATGTTCGAGCGGGAGCTGGCCGTCGTGCAGCGCGTGATCGACGACCTGAAGCACATCGCCAAGCCGAAGCCCCTCGAACATTTCCCGGTCGAGCTGAACCGATCGATCTCGCAGGTCGTGGAATCGATGCAGGCGCTCGCCGAGACGGCCGGCGTCACGCTCAAAGTGGAACTCGCGCCGGAGTCGCTCTACGCGGAGGCGGATCTCTTCGCGCTCGGGCGCGTGTACCGGAATCTGATTGTCAATGCGATCCAGGCGACGGCGCCGGGTGGACTCGTCGTGGCTGCCACGGAAGCGCGCGGCGCCTTCGCGCAGATTCGCGTGTACGACACCGGCTGCGGCATCCCGCCCGATCGGGTGCAGACCATTTTCGACGACTTCGTCACGACCAAGCGCCGCGGCCTGGGGCTCGGCCTCGCGATCTCGCGCAAGATTGTCGAGCAGCTCGGCGGACGGATCAGCGTCGCGAGCGAAGTCGGCAAGGGCACGACATTCACGATCGAGTTCCCGCTCACCGATGCGCGTCCCATGGCGCAGGCCGCGGGCTGACGTTCAGGGGGGAAGATGTTCCGGAAGCTTCTCGAGACTGCCGAGATCGAGGTGGACGGACGCGCGTACCAAGCGCATTACTTCGAGCACAAGACGGCGCGCGGCGCGCGGCGCTACAGCTGCGAAGTGGTGCTGGATCGATCGGATCGCGTGATCCTCGACGACGACTCCGTCAGCAGCCTGCAGGCGAAGGTGGCGTCACTTGCGGCCGCGACAATCTACAGCCGCGCGCTCTACAGCCGGACGCTGGCGCGCGGACGGCCCGCGGCGGCGTGACGCCGTAAGCGTTCACGTACACGAAAACGGCCGGACCCATTCGGGCCCGGCCGCTGGGAATCCGAAAAACAGGCGAGGCGCCGTGTCGACGCGCTTATTTGCGCGGAAGGACGGCGTCCTTCAACTGCTTCGCGATCCGCGCCTTGACGACCGTCTTGGCGGGAATCTTGATCTGCTCGCCGGTCGCGGGATTGCGGCCCATGCGCGCCTTGCGTTTCTGCACGACCAGCTTCACCATGCCGGGCAATACGAACTCGCCGGAGCGTTTGAGCTCTTTTTCGGCGAGCACGTTCAGCTCGTCGAAGAACTCGCGCGCCTGCGTGCGCTTGACTTCGAACCGATCCGCGAAATGCGAGAACAGTTCGGATTTGCCCATCCTGCGGGCCTCTGCCATCGGATATTCCCCTTGCTTGGGCGCGCTCCAGAACGTTCCGCATGAGCCGCGCGCGCGTGCGGAGGCTGCGGCCGTCACCTCACGAAACCAAGCCCGTATCCTAGCGCGGCGCGTTTTCTGGTGTCAATTGCGCGGCCCGCGAAAAACCCGCATGAATGCTACAATTTTTCGATGCCGGCGCTTGAGACCTTTCCCAATCCACAGCCGGCACGCGACTACGAAATCGCCATCCGCTGTCCGGAATTCACGTCGATGTGTCCGAAGACGGGCCTCCCAGACTTCGGCGAAATCCGGATTACCTACGTGCCAGGCGAACGCTGCATCGAGCTCAAGGCGCTCAAGTACTACCTGATGGACTACCGCAACAGAGGGATCTTCTACGAAGCCGCGACGAATCAGATCCTGGACGACCTGGTGTCGGCCTGCGCGCCGAGGCGCATGACGGTCGTCGGCGACTTCACCGCGCGCGGCGGGATCTCGACGTCCGTGACGGCGGTGTATCAGAAGAAATAGAGGTTGGAGGCTGGAGGTTGGAGGTTGGAGGCTGGAGGTTGGCGCACCGCATCCCGATCGAAGGCGAGCTCGACCTGCACGCGTTTCAGCCGCGCGACATCCCTTCCGTCGTCGATGAATATGTGTGCGCGGCGCGGACCGAGGGACTGCGCGAAGTCCGGCTCATCCACGGGCGCGGAATCGGCGTCCAGCGCGGCGTGGTCCATCGTGTCCTGGCGGACCATGCGGCGGTCGAACGCTTCTACGATGCGCCGGAATCCCACCTCGGCGTGACGGTTGCGGTGCTCCGAACAGTGGCCAGTCGCCAGTAGCCAGTTTCAGGTTCCCAGTTCCCAGTTGCCGGTTGCCGGTGTCCTGGTTCCTGGTCCCTCTTCCCTCGTCGCTATATCGCTGGCTCGCCCGCCTGCGTTTCCGATTCCTCCACGAAATAGCTGGCGCACGACGCGCCGAGCAGCTCGCGCGTGATCGCGGGTTCGTCTCCCTTGTAGCGGCAGCGGTCGATGACCTGCTCGATCAGATCGCGCGGGTGGCAGGCGCGCAGCGCGAGCCCACGGGGGTGGTAATAGATCTCGAGCAGGTACTCCACGATCGTCGGGTCGAAGGCCAAGCCGCGCCGCCGGCAGTTCATCTCGAAAATCTGCGCGAATTCGTCGGGCGTCGGATCCTGCGCGCGGATCTTGTACGGGATCCGGCGGAGAAACGCTTCGTCGGCAAGCGACTCCGGTTTCAGGTTCGTCGCAAACACGATGAAGACGTTGAACGGCACCTCGAACTTGCGGCCCGTGTGGAGCGTCAGGAAGTCCACACGACTTTCGAGCGGCACGATCCACCGGTTGAGGAGATCGCGCGGGGGAATCCGCTGGCGGCCGAAGTCGTCGACAACGAAGACACCGCCGTTTGCCTTGAGCTGAATAGGTGCTTCATAAAATTTTGAAATGGGGTTGAACGTCAGATCGAGCATCTCGAGCGTCAACTCGCCGCCGACGACCACGACCGGGCGCCGAATCTGTTCCCATCGCCGGTCGCGCGCGACAGTCGCGATGACACTGTCGACGCCGCCGGCGGCTCCGCCCATTCGCACGTGGTTGACCGGATCGAACATCGTGATCGTCTGGCCGTCGACGTCGATCGCGTACGGCACGTAGATGCCGCCGCCGAGCGCGCGCCCGATGCCTTCGGCCACCACCGTCTTGCCGTTTCCAGGTTTTCCGTAAAGAAAGAGCGACTTGCCGGAGTTCACCGCCGGGCCGAGCTGATCGTACATCTGCGTGTTGACGATCAAGTCGCTGAATCCGCGCGACAGCCGCTCGCGATCGAGGCACGGCCGGGCCTGCATGCACTGCCGGATGTAAGCGTTGTACTGGGCCAGCGGAACCGGCGCGGGGCCCGCGTAGCGGTTCATGTCGAAAAATTGGCCCGCGCGATCGCGACCGAGATCGGTCAGGGCGTATCGATAGCCGGCCGTTCCAGCGCCGCTCGCGCCGCGCACTTCGACCAGCTTTTCCACCCGCGCGTGCTGCACGAGCGCATCGAGCACCGAATAGGGCAGCCGCATCATGTCGGAGAGCTGCGTCCCACTGGCTTCTCCGGCCACAAGCGTCTTCAGCATCAGCTGCGCGAGCGTGTCGGGATGCAGCCCGGTTTCTTCGATCGTCGGAGGGGGCGGCGGCGGCACGGGCGCGTTCAGCGCGTCCGGAATTTCCGCGCGCCGCACGGGCGGCGTCGCTTGTGCCGGCAATACTTCCGTGCTCTCGGCGATGCTCATGACTGCTTCTCCTGCGGCGCCTCGGCCACCTCGAAGAGCACACGATGTCCGATCGATGTGCGGGATGCGGCGACTGTTCCGGCCGGAAGCTCGAGCACGCCCGCCGTACCGCGGCGCGGCAGCCGGACGCGCCACGGACGAAGGCCGGCCACACAGTCGATCACGGTGCCCGATTCATCGAGCGCCAGGACGTCGATCGCGAAGCGCATGCCCCACGTGTGCACCCCGCGGCTCGGCACGATCCAGAGCGCTTCGCCCGGATCCAGCTTCGACCGCGACAGCAGGCCGACCGCGCGCTCGGTGTGCGTCACGGCAACGCCCACGCGATCGGCAAGGAGCGTATTGACGCTGGCGTTTCTCGCGATGAGCCGTCTCATCGCGTCTTCGCCACCAGCGGGAAGAGCACCGTGACGAAGCGAATCGCCGCGGGGCCGATCGTCACCACCCAGATCGCCGGGAAAATACAGATCACGAGCGGAAACACCATCTTGACGCCCGTCTTCGCGGCGGCTTCCTCGGCGCGCTGGCGCCGCTTCGTCCGCAGCGTTTCCGAGGCGACGCGGAGCGATTGCGCGACGCTGGTGCCGAACTTGTCGGTCTGGATCAGCATCGTCACGATCGAGGACAGATCGTCCACGCCGGTCCGATCGGCCAGGTTGCGCAGCGCTTCGGAGCGCGGCTTGCCGGCGCGCAGTTCGAGATTGATGAGGCGCAGCTCTTCCGAAAGCTCCGGATACGCGCCCGCGAGCTCCGCCGATACGCGCGCGATCGCCTGATCGAGTCCGAGTCCTGCCTCGACGCTGACGACGAGCAGGTCGAGCATATCGGCCAGCGCGAGGCGGATCCGGTGCGCGCGGCGCTTCGCCATGCGCGCGAGCACCATGCCCGGAAGAATGTAGCCAAGGCCGAGCCCGCCGAGCGCGACGCCGATGTTGGGCCGCGTCAGAATGGAGCTCGCGAACAACACGAACAATGCGAGCGCGAACGCGATCCGGATGCCAAAAAAGATGGTCAGGGCTTCTTCCCGGCGGTAGCCGGCCTGCACGAGGCGCAGGCGCAGGTTTCCGATCTCCTTCGGCGACTTCGGCGCGCGCTCGCCCACGCGTTTGAGCAAGCCGACAAGCGACTGCATGCGCGGCCGCTCCTCCACGTCGGTCAGCGCTCCGGTCGCCAGCTCGTCGAGGCGTCGATCGATCACGGCGGTCCGCGCCGGCATCAGCGCGAACGCCCCGGCGGCAACGATCACGCTGCCGACGAGGAACACCAGCAGGGGCAGAATCATGGGCACGGCTACACCTCGATTTTTACGACCTGGCGGATCCAGAAATAACCAATGGTCTGCAGGATGACCGCCGCGCCGAGCAGCATGTGTCCGAGATGCTCGCGAAACAGCAGCCGCATGTGCTCCGGGTTGATGAACGACAGGGCGACCGCGAGGAACGCCGGCAGCGCCAGCAGCACGTAGCCGGTCAGCCGGCCGTGCGCCGTGTAGACGCGCACCTGACGAAGGATCTTGAACCGCTCGCGGACCACGTGCGCGAGGTTCTCGAGAATCTCCGACAGGTTGCCGCCCGTTTCGCGCTGAATGAGGACGGCGGTCGCGAAGAACTTGACGTCGAGCAGCGGCATGCGCTCGGCCAGGTTCGCGAGGGAGTCCTTCAGCGGAAGGCCGAAGTTCTGCTCATCGAACGTCTTTCTGAACTCCGGTCCGACGGGCTCCGACATCTCGTCGGCAGCCATCTTCAGGCCGGTCACGAAGGCGTGTCCCGCCTTCAGCGCCCGAGAGATCAGATCGAGCGCGTCGGGGAACGTTTCCTCGAACACACGAAGACGACGGCGCCGCTTCGCCGAAAGGACCACCGGAGGCACGGCGACGCCGAGCGCCCCGCCGACGACCCAGCCTGCCATCAGATGCGAAAGGGTCGCGGCGATGAAGCCGAAGACCAATCAGCCGACGATCATGACCAGCAGGAGGGCGCTCACGCTCATCCGAACGCCGGACTGCTCCAGCC
>JBOGIZ010000241.1:0-3133 GCA_050747805.1 Vicinamibacterales bacterium
GGCAAGTGATGAACTTTGGCGCCGGCCCACGCATAGCCGTTCGCCAGCATGAGCACGAGCGGACGCGTGAGCGTGCGCGAATCGAATGTGCTCAACGTCCGCGTCGCGTAGTCGAAGAAAAACTCCGCCTTGTCGAGAAAGCGCGCGCGCTCCTCTCCTTCGGCGCACATGGCGGCGAACTGGAAGACCTCGCTCTTGCGAATGTCCTGCGCCACCCATGTCTCGTTCGCGAATTCGATCTGGTCGAGGCTGTCGAGATACGGCCGCTCGTGATCGTGCATCCAGCGCGCGTACGCGAGTAGCGCCTCAAAGGCGTACCGGTACGCGCGATCGAGCTCACCGCGCTCCGCTTTGACGATCAGATAACGTCCGAGCGTCTGAAGGAACACCGTGTAGGACCATCGCCGCTCATGATCGAGAAGGTTGCGTGCGTCAATGTCGTCATGCGGATGGATGCACCGGGCGACGAGCTGCTCGGCCTTGTGGAGGTGTCCGCGCTCTCCGGTCAACTGAAACGCATTCAGCATCGTCTGGATGGAATACGCGCAGCCCCTTCCCGGTCCCTGGTATTCAGGAACGGCTGTCATGCTGGCCCATCCAGTGTCGCCGCGCGCCAGCCATCTGAACGGCGTCTTGGAGCCGTCGTCGAGATCCCGAACCCACTGCGCGAGGCCGAGCACGGCCTCGCGATAGCGTTCGTCGCCGGTCAGAAAGTACTGGAGCATCAGCCCCGTCGAGTAGTCGTGTTCCGACGCGGGTCCGCCGCCCCACACGCCAGGCGCTTTGGGATATCCGCGGTGCGTGGAGCGGCCGGCGTCTACATAGTGCGCGGTGTGCCAGAAGAGGCCGCCGTTGTAGGCGCTGCGATCCGACTGCGTATGATAGATATCGATATCAGCGACGTGAGCCGCGAGATCGTCGCCGAGTTCTTTCCAGCGCTGATCGCCCGTCCGCATGAAATGCATCGCGAAGGCGGCGATCGGGTCGTACTGATTGTTGTAATGCGAGACGATGGGCGTCGGCCCGGCGTGGCGGACCGCCTCGTGATCCGCGTAGAGATCTCCGAAGTTCCTCCAGCCATATTCATCGATGATTTCGCGCTTGGCGTAAAACGAGTTCGGTCCGTCGATGGCTTCGGTGACGAGCTGCAGATACAGTGGGTGCGGATCCGCCGCGGCTGGAACGAGAAATGGAACGACGCCAGAGGAACACATCCATTCCGCCGATGGCTGCACGGACACTGGCGCTCGACACCATTCGAGCGGCTCCACGCCCACGCGATCCTCCCCGAACGCAACAAACAGCGTGTGCGTTTTCTGTTCGCCGCCCTGGATTTCGTGGAGGTCCGAGAACTGCTCGGGCCAGAGGCCGACGCGGATTTCGTCGGCGTTCACGGAGAGCGACTTCGGAAAGTTCTGCCAGAACTTCTCGAGCATTACCGCGAACTTTCGCGAGCCCCATCGCACGTCCACGATGGGGGTTGCGTGCACCCCTTCGCCGGCGCGATCGCCGGCGCGCCACCGATAACCCTGAAACGAGATCGGCACGTCGCCAGAGCGGTTCACGTGAGTCGTAGAGCGCCAGTTTTCGCCGCCGCTCGAATCCTGATGGACGGTCGCCGGCGTCGCGACGCTCACGAACTCCGAGCCGGCCTCCAGGGACCAGCGCAGGTCGCGGTCGTGGCCGCGGTCCGCAAGCTGGAAGACGACCGAAACGTCCTTGACGTAGACCGATCCTTCCTGCCCAAGCTCCCAATAACCGGCGGGATGCGCGGCGGCTGACGGATTTCGCATTGTTAGGACGATCTTCGCGACTGCCGAGCCTTGATAGAAGTGCAGCCGTGCCGTCACTTCGAGCACTCCGTCCGACCATTGCACACGACCGTCCAGCCGCACGCACGCGCGAAGCGGCCCGCGCTCTTCCACACTGACTGAGTGAAACGACGCGACCTGTACATTGCCGATCGCGTCTCGGAGCTGCACGGCGCTGGCTGAAGGCTCTACGATCGGCCGCGCGCCGGCCGCGACGGTCGCAAACATGCCCGGACCCGGTCGAAGAGTAAATCGGACGACGCCCGTGTCCACAGTCGCGCCGATATTCTCCTCAGATACAATGAGGTCCGGCAACGCGTCGGAGTCCGGCTTATGTCCCGGTTCCAGGAAGAAAACGGCCGAATCGCCATCGACTGTCACCCTGGAATCGAATAGTAACCATCGCACAGACCCGTCGGACCACCGGTCTAATACTCTTGTTTGCGCAGCGAATCGATTCCCGGAGAAGTCCAAAAGATCCACGTACCCGTCGCGGAGCGTCCCCTTGGGCATTGGAATTCCAGCCGTGATGGGCTCGTGGCGCCTCGTTGTCCGTGCAGGGACGTCAACGCGAAAGTCGAAACGACTTTGGGTCACGTCGATGTCCAGATCGGCCAGACAGATAATGACATGCGGAAGATCACGATAGCATCGATGCCTTCGCGAATTTCCGCCCGAATTGTGTGAACGTGAACAAAGCTCGACCTGAGGCCGCAGTACTGGCCGTAACGAGCCAGGTTCCTTGGCCGCTCGATCGCGGCGGCCATCTGCGAAGCTTTCATCTGCTGAAAGCACTCGCGCAGCGGATGCACGTTACCCTCGTCGCGGGCGCAATGCGGGAAGTCGATTCGCGCCCATTCACATCGGCGGGAATCACCCTGCACTCCGTGGCGCTCCCAGGTGCGACGGCATGGCGCGAGGTGGCGCGAGCCGCATGGTCCGCCGTTCGGGCCATTCCATACGTCTGCTACGGTAGACACGACCGCGCAGCGGTCCGGACCGCACTCAGCCGCGAGATCGCGCTGCACTCCCCGAGCGTGTTGTATCTGGATCACCTCGATTCCCTAGCGTTCGCGGGGCTCGCCCCCGCGGGGACTCGCCGTGTGATCGATCTGCACAACGTCTACTCGCAGCTGATCGAACGCAATGCCGGTGAACGATCGGGAGCAACGGCAGCATATCTCCGCCGCGAGGCCCGGCTGCTCGCGGGAGCCGAGCGCCGTGCCACAGCAGCGACGGATGCGCTCTTCGCCGTTTCCGAGTCGGACCAACAATATTTCCGGCGTTTCGGACGCGCGCCTGTCTACGTCGTCCCGAATGGG
>JBOGIZ010000242.1:0-15422 GCA_050747805.1 Vicinamibacterales bacterium
GAACAGCAGTACAAGGCCGTGGAATGGATGCGCAAGGCGGAGCTTGCGGTCGACAAGAAGCAGGACGACCTCGCGCGCGCCGCGCTCGAACGGTACCAGAGCTTCACCAAGACCGCGGAAGGCTATGCCGAGCAGGCGGCGGAGCAGCGCAACCAGGTTGATTCGTTGCGCAAGGCCCTCCAACAGCTCGATCAGAAGCTCATCGAAGCCCGCGCCAAGAGCGACGTGATCATCGCCCAGCATCGCCGCGCCCGCGCGCTCGAAAAAGCCACCGACGCGCACCTTGCCGCGACAGGCCGGGGGCCGACCGCCGCATTCGATCGGCTCCAGCAGCGCGTCCTGCACAGCGAGGCCGTCAGCCAGGCAAAGTCGTCACTGGTCGCCGATGACGTCGATCGGCGGTTCGACGCGATGGAAAAAGACGACGAGGTTGGCCGTTTACTTGACGCGCTCAAGGCACGGCGCGGCCAACCATAGCGCGAAGCGCCGGCCGAGCGAACACTGCCCAAACGCGCTCGCAGCTCAGCGGTCGGCGATGATGACTGGCGAATGCGACCGGTGCGTGTCGAACGCACGGGGCCGCGAGAAGCCGGTCTCGGTCAGCCATGTCTCGTACGTCGAGAACGGCCAGGTGTCGCCCCCGGTCAACAAGTACATGTTGACCGCGAACAGCACGGGGAACGGGGGGCCGGACCGCTGCTCGTTGGGCACCATGTCCGCGATCACGAGCACGCCGCCGGGCGCGAGAGCGCGGTGCAGCCGCCGGAGCAGATCGAGGTTTTGCTCGGGCGTGAGGCCGTGACAGATGTTGCCGAGCACGGCGACGTCGTACCGCGCGTTGCCGAAGTCGTCGCGCCCGAGGTCGCCAGGCTGCATTCGATACCGGGCGCCGAGCCCTGACTCGTCGACGATCCGCTGCGTTTCCTTGATCACGTGCGGCAGATCGAATGCCGTGATCTCGGCGGCCCCGTCGCGCCGCGCGAACGGCATCGTCCACGCGCCGCTGCCCGCGCCGACGTCGAGGATGCGGAGGCCCTTCCGTGTGGTGCCGACGCCGAGGTGTTCGGCGACCGCATCAGCCGGTCCGAGCGCAAGCGGCATGATGACGCGGATCAGTTTCCCGAAGAACGCTTCCGCGTCGGCATTCTCCGCGTACTCGGCCATCGCAGCGTGCGGGCGCGCTTTCAGGGCATCGCGCAGCTTGCCCCATTCCTGCCAGAGAAGCATCGGATGATCGGCGATCATCGCGCTGAGGTCGGCCGGCCGCCCTTCGACGAGGAAGGCGTCGGCGTCGGGCGCGAGCGAATACGTCCTGTCGTGCTTCCGCAGGACGTCCACGGATGCGAGACTATCGAGCACCATACGCGTGCCCGCTGGATCCGTTCCCGCCGCGGCGGCAACGGCCTCAGCGGTACTCGCGCCGTTCGAAATGTGCGTGAAGAATCTGTAGTGTGCGGCCGAGGCGAGGATCTGGCTAACCCAGAATCCGTGGGCCATGGCCATCAGGCGATCGGGCGTCACGGCCGCAGCGGCCGGAGCGGTTGATGTGGCGGTCATTCGTGTTCCCTTTCCTACGATGAGACGCGCGCAGAGCGCGGTGACTCTTTGATTAACAGAGATCTTCCCGTCATTCAAGGTCGTGAATGCGGAGAGTTTCTTAGGCTGCGACGAGTGCGATGACACGGACCGGACTGCCGCTGCCATTCACAAGTTTCAGCGGCGCTGCGATCACGACTGCGCCCGTCGGCGGCAGGAGCTCGAGATTGCAGAGGCTGGCCAATCCGAATTTGCCCGCGCCGTGCATCGTCGCATGATTCGGAAATGGAGGAGTAAACGTGCCGGCCTGGCCGGCGTCGGTCCCGATCGTCTCGACGCCCACGCCGAGGATGTTCCGATCCTCGGCGAGCAGCGCTGACACTCGCGGATGGAAGCCCGGGCTGTGCGGTCCGTCTTCGCGGGCGTTGATGAAGGACACGGCGTCGGTGCGGCGGCTCCATCCGGTTCGCAGCAGGACCCATGCGCCGTGCGGGATGCGTCCGTGCCGCGTTTCCCATTCCTCGAAGCGCGACGTGGTCAGCAGGAAATCCGGGTCGCGCGAGACGTCGGCCGTGACGTCGATCACGCATGCCGGACCGACGAAACGCGAGACGGAAATCGTATCGCACGCATTGTTCGGAAGATCCCGGCCCGTGATCCAGTGAATGGGCGCATCGAAGTGCGTGCCCGTGTGCTCGCCCATCCGGATCGTGTTCCAGTACCACGCGGGCCCGTTCTCGTCGTACTTCGAGATCGCGTCGATCGTGGCGCCGGGCGATGGCGCGAACATCGGCGGCAGACCGATGACGGGCGTCGACGGCCCGAGCGGCTGCGTCAGATCGACAATCTTCACGGTACCGCGATGGAGCTCGTCGAGCAGTCGAGTCAGGACGTCGGTCACGGCGCCTCCCTTACCGGACGCGCATTCGACGTCGCCGTCGACTGAGGGACCGTGGCTTTTCGCGTCGCGATCCAGCGTTTGAATCGAAAGGCGTTTTCCGGCAGGTGCAGGTCCATGCCGTAATGATTCGGGCCGACCGCGGCGACCTTCGCGACGATGACGCTCAGATCGCGGCGCGCGAACGCCTCGATCGCGGCCTCCCCGAATCCCACGACGGAGTCGACAGACGCGACGTGCTCCACGCCCGCGCCGCGCGCAATGGCGGCAAGGTCGGTGACGCCTGATGTCGTATGCGAATCGAATCCGCCGGTCGACAGCAGGCTGCCATTGTCGAAGATCATGTGGACGAGATTGGGCGGCCGATATCGCGCGAGCGTGGCCAACGTGCCGAGGTTCATCAGCACGGAACCATCGCCGTCGAGTACGACCACGCGCTCATGCGGCAGATGGCGCGCGAGTCCCAGGCCGATGGAGGACGCCAGTCCCATCGCGTGCTGCAGATAGAAGAAATTGTCCCTGTGTCCGAGATCGTAGAGCTCTTGCGCGCAGGCGCCCATGATGGTGACAACGAGCTTGTCGGCGAGCTCCGGATAGAGCATCGCGATGCACTCCATTCTCTTCACAACGCTTCTTCCATCAAGTCGCGCGTGAGAAGCAGAGCCACTGGCGACAGCGAGCTTTGGGACAACGTGTAGGCCTCGCGGATCTGGCGGCCCACATCCTTCGGGCTCCGCGCGTATTCGAAAGGAATGTTCAACGCGCGCAGCACGCCTTCGGTGACGATGCCCCCGCGCGTGTGCCAGGGGTATGGCTCGCCCCAGTGCCCGCGGAGCGCGATCAGCATGCACAGTGGAATCCCGTACAGCATCGCGAGCGAGACGATGCCGTTCATGGCCGCAAGGAAGCCGTGGTTCTGCATCAGCAAGATATGCCGCTCGCCCGCGAAGTACGCGCCCGCGGCGACGCCGATCGCCTCCTCTTCCTTCGCCACCTGTATCAAGGTGACGTCGGGATCGCGCTCCGCCTGCTGGAGCAGCAGCCCCAGCCACGTCTCTGGGAGCGCCGACAACGAGGTGACGCCGGCATCTTTGATGCCCTGGAACACGGCTTTCGAATGCTCGTACGAAACGGACATGAACGAGCGCCGATTGTAGCGCCTAATCGCGTCGACGACGGCGGAGTTTCCGAAGCACCAGATACGCGGCATTCAGCACGATCAGGTACCCGGCGCCGCTCGCGAAACTCGTGCGGGAATCCCACCACGTCCTGAGGATCGCGAGGACGATCAGAACGAATCCGGCCGCCGATCCCGCCGCGCCGAGCGGCGAGCGCCGCGGAAGCGCAGCCACGTCGCCGGCGCTCGCCGTCTGTCGAAAGCGGACGTGCGCGGCGAGCGAGACGAGCCACGAGAGCAGCAGTCCAAAGAGCGCCGCGTTCAGAATCGACACAAAAGCCTGCTGCGGCGCCCACCGTTCGAGCACCAGCGCGAGCACGATGGAAAACGAGGACACGACGACGGCGAGCGTGGGCGAGCCGGCGCGACTGAGCCGGCCGAGAGGCGCGGGCGCCCATCCGTTGCGCGCGAGTGAAAAGAGGGTACGCGATGCCGCGTATAGTGCCGCGTTCGCTCCCGAGAGCGCCGCGGTCAAGACGGCGAAGTTCATCAGTTGTCCAGCGCCCGGCACCCGCACCGTCCGGAACACCGTCACAAACGGCGACTCGTGGACGCCCGCGCGGTTCCAGGGCATCACGCCCGTGAGCACGATGATCGCGCCGAGGTAGACGAGGGTCAGGATGGTGAACGTCAGACGCGTGGCGCGCGCGACCTCTTCGTTCGACCGCGACTCGCCGCTCGTGACGGCAACGAATTCGACGCCCGCGAACGTATAGAGCGCAAATGGCAGCGCGAGCAGCGTCGCCAGCGCGCCGTTTGGAAAGAGTCCGCCGTGCGTCGTGTACTGCGGACTCGTCCTGCCGCTCATCATCAGGGCTGCGCCGAGCACGATGAACGCGGCAACGACGATGAGCTTGATCATCGCGAACCAGTACTCGAAGCGTCCGTAGCGGCCGACGCTGAGGAGGTTCACGCCGAGCAGCAGCAGCGACGCGATGGCGATCCACGCGATCGCCGGGACGCCCGGGAACCAGAACGCCATGTATGTGGCCGCCGCGACCATTTCGGCGCCGATGGAAATCGCGATCGCGGCCCAGTAGCCGGCGCCCGAGAGAAACCCGGCCCACTCGTTGAGATACAGCTCACCCCACAGCTGAAACGATCCCGCGGCCGGATGCAGCGTCGCCAGCTCCCCGAGGGCGAGCGTCACGGTCCAGGTCACAAACGCGGCGAAGACGAACGTGAGGATGACGGCGGGCCCGGCGACTTCGATCGCGGCCGCGGATCCGAGCAGCAGCCCGGTGCCAATCGATCCCCCGACGGCGACCATCGCCATCTGCCCCGCGCTGAGCTCGCGGTGGAGTCCCTGCTCGCGCGAGGCCGGTTCGGCGGTCCGCATGGACGAGTATGCTAGCCGAATGACCGACAGGCGATTGACAATTCTCGCCGTCGCATTCCTCGTGGTGTCGATCGTCGTCGAGACGATCTACTCGTGGCGACACCTGCGCGACCCATACTACCTTCTGAAGATGGCCGGCTGGTCTCTCCTCGCGCTGGGCATCATCGGTTCCAGGTTTCGGTTCGCGGCGGGAAAAGCGTGCCTGGCCGCAGGCTGGGCATGGATGGCGTCCAACTTCTGGAGGGCGCTCGCCGATCGCGTGCGGACGCTTCACGCCGGTGGCACGCTCCGGCTCGGGTCGATCGAGCGTCTGTTCAACGGCGCCTGTTTCGCCGTCTGCGTGGCGGGTCTGTTCCTGTTCGCGGGATCGATGAAGCGCATCATGCCGATCGCGCCGATGATCGCCATGAGCGGGCTGCCCGGACCGTTTCTCCGATTCATCGGCGTCGCTGAGGTGCTTGGCCGCGTCGGACTCGTGCTGCCGTGGCTGCTGCGAATCGACGCGGCTGCCGGTCCACGTGAGCGCACCTGTCTTCCGATCGCGCCCCTCGTAGGTATCCGCGCCGCCGGAAACCGGCTTCCATTCAGTGCCCATGTCGAGCAGGTTCACGAAGAAGTCGTTCGTCAACGCTCCGGGCCGCTTCGTGAAGACACCGAGCGGCGATTGGTGGCGATTCCCGTTGAGCACCCGCAGGCCGCCCACGAGGGCGGTCATCTCGGGAGCGCTCAGCGTCAGCAGCGTGGCGCGATCGACCAGCAGGTGATCGGCGGGACGCGTGTGTCCGTTTCCGGCGTAGTTGCGGAACCCGTCCGACTTCGGCTCGAGCACGGCGAACGACTCGACGTCGGTCGTCTCCTGCGTCGCGTCGGTGCCTCCACACGGCGATTGTGCGGCCACGCGTTGCCGGCGGAGAATACGGGCCATGCCGCGCGGCGACTACGGATACGACGCGCCCTACGCGCTCGCCATGTTCACAGCGGGTGGCGTCATCTCGGCCGTGGTGTCGTTTGCCGAGTGGTGGAACCGCAACGCGCACGTGGCCGCGATCATGGCGGGCTATGCCGCGTTCTTCCTGGGCAACGCGCTGAGCTTCTGGTACACGACCAGACGCGGCAAGTTCCAGGTGTGGGATGAGGTACTGGACGGCCTGCGTCTGGGCGGCGACGAGCGCGTGCTCTACATGGGATGCGGCCGCGGCGCCGTGCTGACCGCGGTCGCGCGCCGCCTGACGAGCGGACGCGTGACGGGCATCGATCTCTGGAGCACCAACGATCAGTCCGGCAACGCGCGCGACGTCACGCTCCGCAATGCCGCGCTCGAAGGCGTGCGGGACCGCGTGGACGTCGAAACCGGCAACATGCGCGCGCTGCCGTTCGAGGACGCGGCGTTCGATCTCGTGGTGTCGAGTCTGGCGATCCATAACATCTCGTCGAACGCCGGCCGCGCGCAGGCGGTCGCCGAAGCGTGGCGCGTCCTGAAGCCCGGCGGACGCCTGGTCATCGCCGACATCCGTGCGACGTCGCGCTACGCGGGCGCGCTGCGCGCGCTCGGGGCGCGCAGCGTCACCCGGCGTGGCCTCGGCTACCGGTTCTGGTATGGGAATCCGCTCGCCGCGACGGCGATCGTCTTCGCGTCGAAGAGCGTTCGCGAGTGACGCGCGGCACGAACATCCGCTAGACTGCCTGCGAGCCCCCGGAGGATCCATGACGACACGACGCCTGGCGCTGGTCACGATCGCGGCGATGTGTGCGGCGGTGCCGCTGACGGCGCGGCAGCAGCCGCGGCAACAGCAGACGCTTCCGAGCGAGATGCCGTCCGCGTTCAAGCCGGTCGCGAGCAACTTCGACTACGAGCGGCGTGTCGTGATGATCCCGATGCGCGACGGCGTGAAGCTCCACACCGTGATCCTGGTGCCGAACGGTGCGGCGCACGCGCCGATCCTCCTCACGCGCACGCCGTATGATGCCGACGCGCTCACGACCCATGAGGAGAGCACGCATCTCGGGCCCAGCCTGCAGGGCTACGACAACGCGACGGACGTGATCGTCGACGGCGGCTACATCCGCGTCGTGCAGGACATCCGCGGGAAGTACCACTCCGAGGGGGATTTCGTAATGAACCGTCCGCTGCGCGGGCCGCTCAACCCGACGAACGTGGACGAATCCACCGACACCTACGACACGATCGACTGGCTGGTGAAGAACGTCGCGGAGTCGAATGGAAAAGTCGGGATCCTCGGGATCTCGTACGACGGATTCCTGCCGCTCATGGCGCTCGTGCACCCGCACCCGGCGCTGAAAGTCGCCGTGCCGATGAATCCGATGGTCGACGGCTGGCGCGGCGACGACTGGTTTCACAACGGCGCCTTCCGCGAGCAGATGATGTCGTACATCTACAGCCAGGAAGCGACGCGGAAGAACGACGAGGCGTGGCCGATCTCGGCCGAAGACGACTACGACATGTTCATGCAGGCGGGCTCGGCCGGCGAGCTGGGACGCGAGCGCGGCATGGACCAGCTCGGTTTCTGGCGCAAGCTCCTCGAGCACCCGACCTACGACGCGTTTTGGCAGCAGCAGGCGATGGACAAGATTCTCGCGCGCGAGCCCCTGACCGTCCCGACGCTCATCGTCGGCGGACTGTGGGATCAGGAGGACATCTACGGCGCGGCCGCCGTGTACAACGCCATCGAGCCGAAAGACACGAGCCACGACCTGGTGTACTTCGCGATCGGACCGTGGTACCACGGACAGGAAATCAACGAAGGCAGCGCGCTCGGCGCGATCCAGTTCGGCAGCGACACCGCGCTGTGGTTCCGGCAACACGTCCTCGCGCCATTCCTCGCGCATTACCTCAAGGACGGCGCGCCGTCGATGGATGTCTCGCCGGTGACGGCGTTCGAGACCGGCGTGAACGAGTGGGAACGGCTGCAGACGTGGCCGCGCGGCCGCGCGCGGAGGCTTTATCTGGAGCCGGGCCTCGAGGTCGGCTTCAGCGAGCCGTCCGCCGGGGGCGCGCCGTACGACGAATACGTATCCGATCCCTCCAAACCGGTTCCGTATCGGGCGCGGCCCAACCGGTATCCGGATCCCGGCTGGCACACGTGGCTCACCACCGATCAACGCGAAGTCTCTGGCCGGCCAGACGTCCTGGCATTCGCCTCCGATCCGTTGACACAGCCGGTGACGATCAGCGGTCAGCCGATCGCGAATCTGGTGGCGTCGACCACGGGGACCGACGGCGACTGGGTCGTGAAGGTCATCGACGAGTACCCGCCCGAAGTGGCCGGTCAGCCGGAGATGGGCGGCTATCAGTTGATGATCTCGGCCGATATCTTCCGCGGCCGGTACCGCGAGAGCCTCGAGACGCCGAAGGCGATCGTGGCAAACGAGCCGTTCCTGTACCGCTTCACGCTCCCGACGGCGAATCACGTGTTCCTGCCGGGCCACCGCATCATGGTCCAGATCCAATCGAGCTGGTTCCCGCTCTACGATCGCAATCCGCAGTCGTTCGTGCCGACCATCTTTTTCGCGAAGCCGGGCGACTACAAGAAGGCGACCGACCGGATCTATCACGCGCCCGGCCGCGAGAGCTTCATCGACCTGCCGGTCGTGCCCTCGCCAGGCGCGGCCGGCCGCTGACGCGCCGCTTCGGCACCTGCACCGCACTCACCGCCCGCTGCCGCGGGCGAATCGCTTGAAGAAGCTCGTCTCGTTCCAGTGTGGACGCGCCGGGTCGTCGGCCACGCGCTGCAGCAGCGCCATGATGACGCGGTCGAATGTGGCCGCCGCCGCGACGTCGACGGGCTGCTTCAGATCGTCATTCGGTTTGTGATACACGTCGCGGACCCAGGTCCGCCGGATCGTTTCTTCCGGGGAGCCGAACTCGTAGCCGAACTTGAACGCGAGCGACGGAATGCCGCGGCGAATGAAACTGTATTGGTCGCTCCGGATGAACCGGTTCTGTTCCGGTTCGCGATCCGTCTGCACGTCGACCCCTTGCGTCTTCGCCGCCTCGCGAACCGAGTCGCCGAGCGTCGACTCGGTCAGGCCTTGCACTTCGATCACCTTGAGCGGGTAGAGCGGCAGGAACATGTCGAGATTGATGTCGGCGACGATCGCGTCGAACGGCACGGTGGGGTGCGCCGCAAAGTACTTGGACCCGAGTTCTCCTTTTTCTTCGCCAGTCACCGCGATGAAGAGGATCGACCGCTTCGGTTTCGCCCCGGACTCCTTGAGGAGCCGCGCGATCTCGATCACCGAGGCGACTCCGGACGCATCATCCATCGCCCCGTTGTAGATCGCGTCGCCGTTCACGGGTCGGCCGACGCCAAGATGGTCGAGGTGCGCCGACATGACCACATACTCGTTCTTCAGTTGCGGATCGGAGCCTTCGTAAATCCCGACGATGTTCTCTGAGTCGATCGGCGTCGTTTGAAGGACGGTGTGCGCGCGAAGCGTCCCCGTCAATGGAAAACGCGGCAGCGGCTTCTTGTC
Organism: Vicinamibacterales bacterium; assembly: GCA_050747805.1. GTDB lineage: Bacteria > Acidobacteriota > Vicinamibacteria > Vicinamibacterales > 2-12-FULL-66-21 > JAICSD01. Next base: position 9,445 of record JBOGIZ010000242.1, read on the forward strand.
GAGCACGAGCTGATCGATTTCGTCGATCGTGTGGCCGCTCCCGGCGAAGAATTTCTCAGCGCCGCGGCGTGTGATCGCAAGCGAGACGGTCTCCCCGGCAGCATCCTGAAGGTCGGGCTCCGCGAGAACGACCGTCGGCTGCGGAGTCGCCGGGCCGCCGCGCCCCCTCGCAGGTGGAGCGGGCGCCGTCGCCGACGAGGGTGTCGCAGCCCCTGCCGTGCCCGCCGGGGGCCGAGGATTCGGAAGCGTGGCAATTCCGATGGCGCCTGCCTTCTTCAGCACCGCCCATCGCTCGCCCGCGGACGAGACGTGCGACTTCACGTTGTCGGAGACGCCGGCCGGCGGCGCCGTGTTGATGTAGACCGCGATCTTTCCGTGCAGATCGATGCCGGCGAGATCGTCCCAGTTCGCCTCGGGGATCGAGATGCCATACCCGACGAACACCATCGGCGCGTCGATGGATCCATTGAGCTCGCCGCGGGCGCTGAGCGTTGCGTCTTCTCGCGGCATCAGCGGTTCCTCTTCGCCGTCCCGCACGATCGCCAGCTTCGTCTCGTCTGGCACCAGGATGCGAGATTCCATTTTCACGGGCTGGCGGTACCCCGATGCGTCGCCAGGCCGGAGCCCGATTTCCTTGAACTGCGACTCGACGTACGTCGCCGCCTTCTCGAATCCGGGCGACCCCACGTTGCGCCCTTCGAGCGCGTCGGAGGCGAGGTATTCGATGTGGCCCCACCACCGTTTTCCTTCGGTTGCGGGACTCTGGAGAGTAAGAGCGAGAACGGCGATGAGCAGATGTCGCGGCTTCATGGCGGGGAATTGTAGCGTGAGTGGCTCGTCGCGAGGCGCAATTCGCGCCGGAGGAATTCCGACGCGATATCATCGCGCGTTGGACGACCGATGACCGTCGCTCTTCAGATCGAAGCCGTCATTGGCTGCGGCCGCCGCTTCTGGCGCGCCCTGCGATCGCCTTTGTGCGGAAGATCTGCTAGGCGGGAGCGCGTGGTGCGACCCACTCTCGAGGAGGGACGACCGTGGTCACTAGCCACAACGCGGCGCCGGTCACGATCGTGATCGGCGGGACCGGCAGTGACCCGCGTACCGGCTGCAGCCACGCGAGAAACCAGAGTACGATCACCGCGTCGCGCGCGGTCGGCCGGAGATCGGCCGTTGCGAGGAGTGCGATCAGTGCGAGGCCGCCGTCGTAGTACAGCGCGTGCGGAGCAATCAGGACAGCCGTCGCGCATGCCGCCCCCACCAGCGCGACTGGCTGCAGTGTCTGTCGCCAGGCAAGCCACGTCACATACATGGCGATCCCCACCGCCGCGCACCAGCCCAACACGGCGACGCCGTAACCGGCTGCCAACTCGATCAACGAAATGGAGTTCGTTCGATCGATGACGCGGACGGCAGACTCGAATGGACGCGCGCCCTCGCGCCACCACCAGAGCGGCCACAGTGATCCACCGACGAAAACCCCGAGCAGGTAGTAAGCGATTGCGACCAGTGCGACTCCCGACAGGAATCGAACCTTGGAGGGGGTGCGCAGGGCAAGCAGCGCAGCCACAGGTAGCGCAAGCTGCGGCTTGAAGAGCCAGACTCCGACCCATAATCCAGCGCTGAGCGATCGGCCTCGGCCCATCGCATTGGCGGCGCCAGCCGCGCAAAGCAGGCTGACCGCGGTATTCTGGCCGCCGAGTACAGCCCTCAGCACCGGGTAAAACGTCAGCGTCAGTGTGACGGTTACGAGGATGTTGCGCCGCACAATGGCGAGCGCCGGTCTGAGGAGCGCGACTGCTCCCAGGCAGCAGCACGCCATGAGGATCGTAAACGCCACATAAGCTGATTTGAATGAGAGGACCGTAAGCGGCGCATAGATCGCGGCGACGTATGGCGGATACGAAAAAGGAATCCAACCCTGCTCGGACGTCTGAAAGAGGTCGCTCTGTGCGGTACGCTGCGCGCGCCAGTCATAAAGGTCGCGAGATTCACCCAGCCTGACGAGACGTCCCGCACCATAGAACGCCGGGAGATCGCCGCCGATGCGGCCGCCCTGAATGGTTGTCAGTCCCCGGCTCGTCGCAACGAACACGACAAATCCCAACACGAGCCCAGCGAGCGTCGCAACGAGCACGCGACGAAGCCGCCGTACTTCTCGCGAGGTCTCAGACAGTATTCTTCATTATAAAGAGGGCCGCCATACTGCAGTCGCGCGAATACCGTTCCTGATGCGTCAAAAATGGAGACCCAGTCTCACGCCGAACTCGTTCGTGACGTTGAACGGTTCGTAGAATCCGACCTGCTCGCGGGCCGTCACCGTGTTGACCGTGAACGTCGTGGTCTCATCGTTCACAGGCGATGAGCCGACCTGCCAGTGCACGTAGTACGGTTCCAGCGACCAGTGCGCGGTCACCGGATATTTCGCGCTTGCACGCAGTGCCCATCCTCGGGATTGGGAGAACGCGATATCCGTAAAGCCATCGACGGTGAACGCCGGCGCCGTCGGCGTCGCTGGAACATCGAAACTGCCAAAATACGAATCGTGGGTTCGTTGCCAGCCATGAATGAGCGCGTCGAACTCCGCGTTGAAGCTCAGCGTCTTCCGGGAGAGAACGTTGGTGCGGGTCGTCAGGCCGACAGGTACGTAGAGGTAATCATCGATGCGGTATCCGGGAGTGCTGCCTGTGCCATTCGACAAATGACGCAGGCCGACGCCGCTGTAGGGGGACCACGCCCACCGTTGACCGACGATGTCCTTGCCTGCGAGGGCGCGGGCTTCGAGATACCAGTCCTTGTCGCCATTCTCGGTGCATGGTGAGGGATCGCCGATGTCGAGCTCATAGCCATTGGGCGATCCGCTGTTGGGCGCGATCAGATACGGCGAGCACCAGCCGTTGTAGCCGACGCTTCCGAGCGTTCCCCGCACTTGCGCCTGCGCAAACCAACGGCGCCGCTTATTGAGCGCGCGCGTGCCCGTGTATGTGGCCTCGAATTTCGCGCCGCGGATAGTGATGGCCTGGGCGCCAGGTTCGCGATACGTGTAGCTGGCCACGCCGGCACTCAGCTCATGCCCCGTCGGCGTGGCAAGGTTGGCCTCGTCCGGGACCGTGGAGCGAGTCTCGTGGGAGACCGCACCAGGTGTTTGCGCGAAGGCGTAGGACACCGTCAGCGTCAGGACAGTGGTGACGAACAATGTTTTCCCTGCGTTGCGAAGCATCGGTTGTGCACCCGTGACGGCCTTGGCTCCATCAGCATAGACCGGACAGCACGCGTGCACGGCGGATACGGTTGCATGGCCGAGGTGGCCTGCACATTTCTGCACGTACTCTGGTATCCTTCGTTCATTCCTGCACATCGATGACGGATCGAGCCATGAACGAAGCCTCGTCGCTGCTCGTTCGGAGGACCGCGCGTGAACGAATCGCTTGGAGCCAATCCCGCCGAAGTACTCAACGCCCGGCTGCAGTTGCCGGTGCCCGATACGCTCGACAATATCGACGACCCGGACAATGAGAGTGAACCGCCGCTCAAACCGCGCCGCGAAGGTCTTCCGCCCAATTTCGGGATGCGACACGACAGGCATTACGTGGAGGAATTGATGTCGACCCCGACGAGTACGCAAGGAGTGGCGTATGTGACGAGCCCGCGGCCGAGCGTCGCGGCCGCCGCCACGCCCCTTGTCGACGACCATCGGACATCGCCGGACACCCCGCCGCGCCCGTCTGCCGCGGCCGTGGACTTGATCGCCAGCCGGCTGGAATCGATCGTCGCGCACGGCGCCATCGCGCGCGGGCCTGCCGCCTCGACGGATCTCGTCGGCCGCACGGTGCAAGCCGAATTGCAGCGGGTGTCCCGCTTCGCGCGTGCCGTCGCTGTCAGCGGCCGGCAGATCGAACCGGTGCGCCGAACGGTGAGCGCCGGCGAGATCGCCGCGGCAATCCGTTCCGCGTGCACCCGCGTCGCGCGCCTCAACGGCATGGACTGCGTGGTCACGACCGATGACGCCGGCTTCGCGCTTGCCCTCGAGCGCGGACTGGTCGTGCAGAGCATCGCCGGGACGATCGACGCGCTGCTCGACCTCGCGCACACCAACGCCGACGACGAGGCCGCGGACGAAGGCGGCCGCATCGCTGTATCGCTCCAAGCCGCGAGAGTCCGGCCGGCATTGATCGTCGACGTCGAATGCCCCACGCTCGCGTGGCGCGTCGCGCCGGCCGATCGCTTTTTCGAGAACAGCGACCAGGACTTCGCCGCCGCGCCCGCCGCCGGAATCCTGCTCGCGTCAGCCGCGCACGTCGTCCGCCTGCATGGCGGCCGCGTTGAAGTGCAGCTGCAGGACGGCGTCAGCGTCCGCTACGTGTTCCCGCAGGAACCGCCGCGCGCCACCACCGCATCCTGATCCGTGCGCCTGGAGGCGCGGTGGTGGCCGCTCCGGTTGGGTGCGACCGGAATGGTATGTTGCATCTCATGCTCCTGGCCGGGATCCTCTCGCTGTTCTTCCTGACACCCCAGCCTTCTTCTCCTTCATCAGACGACGTCACGGGCCTGTGGGCTCGTGCCGTGCCGTGGCAGCAGTTCATGGAGGGCGTCAAGGCGCAGCGCACGCGTTGGCTGCAGAACTGGTCCCGCGCGCAAGCGCCGGACGATTTGGTCGCCCGCCTGCGGCCGGCCTCGGACGGCGCCGGTCTTCTCGTCGTCGCCGAAGACTGGTGCGTCGACTCGGCGAACACGCTTCCCTACATTGTCAAGATGGCGTCGGCCGCGGGTATGGAGACGAGGGTTCTCGATCGTTCAGCGGGCGCGCCGCTCATGGATCGCCATCGCGCCTTTGATGGGCGCCGCGTCACGCCCGTGGTGATTGTGGAGCGCGGCGGCCGCGACCTCGGTGCATGGATCGAACGCCCGGCGGTGCTTCAGGATCTCTTTCGCGGGATGGCAACCGATCCCGAGAAGGCACGCCGCTTTGCCGATCGGCAGGCGTGGTACGACGCGGATCATGGCCGTTCGACACAGCAGGAGGTCGTGGATCTCATCGAGCGCACCAAACCGACGAAGCTGTATGACATGGATCAGATGGCGCCAATGGCGCAACCCGAGGCGAACAGCTGGCACGTCGCGTTCGACGGAATGGCGTTTGGCACCTTCGACGATCAGGGAGGTCCGCGCGGCAAAACGCAAGTGCGTTCACAGAACTGGCTCATGGCCATGATCGGCCGGAACCTCGGTGAATCGAATGTCTCGTTTACGATCATGTTGAGCGCCGAACCTCTGACCGTCGGCGCAGCCGGCTACTCAGAGATTTTTCAAGAGGGAGAGGCCTACCACGGTTTGCAGATCACGGACCGCCAGCACCCGCACAATCTCTTCATGCAACTGTCGGCGGCCTGGCGGAGGGCGATCGGTCGAGGGACGAGTGTCACGATTGCCGGCGGACCGGTTGGCGAAGCGGCGCTCGGTCCGGTCGCCTTCATGCACCGGCCCTCGAGCAGCGAAAATCCCACGGCGCCGCTTTCACACCACATCTTCGACTCCACGCACGTGACCGAAGGCGTGGTGCTCGGGCGCATCGATCGCGGTCGCTTCGCGCTCGAGGGTTCGGTCTTTCGCGGGCGAGAGCCCGACGAGCATCGATACGACATCGAACTCGGCAAGCTCGATTCGTGGTCGGTTCGAGGCTGGTTTTCTCCAACGCCCGAGTGGACGATTCAAGCGTCGCACGGCTTCCTTCACGAGCCCGAGCAGCTCGAGCCGGGCGACCAGCGCCGGACGAACGCTTCGGCGTCATGGCTGCGCGCGCGCGGCTCGAACTACGCAGCCCTGACCGTCGCTGTCGGCCGCGTGGACCGCACCTACAGCGTCGTCGGCGCCGTGCTCGCGGAGGGGACATACCATGTCGGGCGCACCTCCGCGTACAGTCGTTTTGAGCGGGTCTCCGTCGAAACGGAGATTCTATTGTTCCCGGAGATCGTCCATCACCC